>NZ_JBFTLU010000020.1:0-43808 GCF_056396605.1 Pseudomonas sp. 05T35 | reverse complement strand
TGTTATGGCCTCATCGCGAGCAGGCTCGCTCCCACAGGTCCTGTACCACAGTAGAAGTGACCTACAGGATATAACGGGACAGGTCTTCGTTCTGCGCCAATTCGCCGAGGTGGCTGTTGACGTAGTCAGCGTCGATGCGGATCGGCTCTTCGCTGTGGGTGCTGGCCAGGTCGCTGGCACTGAACGACACCTCTTCGAGCAGGCGCTCAAGCAGGGTGTGCAGGCGACGGGCACCGATGTTCTCGGTCTTCTCGTTGACCTGCCAGGCGATCTCCGCCACGCGTTTGATGCCGTCGGGCTGGAACTCGATGGTCACGCCTTCGGTTTTCAGCAGGGCGCAATACTGCTCGGTGAGCGATGCATGCGGCTCGCAGAGGATGCGCTCGAAGTCTTCCGGCGTAAGGGCCTTGAGTTCGACGCGGATCGGCAGGCGGCCTTGCAGCTCGGGCACCAGATCGCTTGGCTTGCTCAGGTGGAACGCACCGGAAGCGATGAACAGGATGTGGTCGGTCTTGACCATGCCCAGTTTGGTGTTGACCGTGCAGCCTTCGATCAGCGGCAGCAAGTCGCGCTGTACGCCTTCGCGGGACACGTCGACGCCACCGGTATTGCCGCGCTTGGCGACCTTGTCGATTTCGTCGATGAACACGATGCCGTGCTGCTCGACCGCTTCCAGCGCTTTGGCTTTGAGCTCTTCGTCATTGACCAGGCGGCTGGCTTCTTCGTCGCGCACCAGTCTCAGCGCTTCCTTGACCTTGAGCTTGCGGCTCTTGCGCGTGCCCTTGCCCATGTTGGCAAACAGGCTCTGCAACTGGTTGGTCATTTCTTCCATGCCCGGTGGCGCGGAGATATCGACGCCGGACACTTCGGCTACTTCGATTTCAATCTCCTTGTCATCCAGCTGACCTTCGCGCAGGCGCTTGCGGAACAGTTGGCGGGTGTTGGAATCCTGGGCCGGCGCGGAGTCTTCGTTGCTGAAGCCCATGCGTGCCGGTGGCAGCAGTGCATCGAGGATGCGCTCTTCGGCGGCATCTTCGGCGCGATGGCGAACCTTGACCATTTCCTGTTCGCGCAGCAGCTTGATTGCTGCATCGGCGAGGTCGCGAATGATCGACTCGACGTCACGGCCGACATAGCCGACTTCGGTGAACTTGGTCGCTTCGACCTTGATGAACGGCGCGTTGGCGAGTTTGGCCAGGCGACGGGCGATTTCGGTTTTACCGACACCGGTCGGGCCGATCATCAGAATGTTCTTGGGTGTTACTTCAACGCGCAGCTCTTCAGGCAGTTGCATCCGGCGCCAGCGGTTACGCAGGGCGATGGCGACGGCGCGCTTGGCATCGTCCTGGCCGATGATATGGCGACTGAGTTCATGGACGATTTYGCGGGGAGTCATTGGCATAGTAATTGGCGGTCCTCAAGCAAGAATGAGCCGTGGCGCAAGGCCAAAACAGGCTTACTCGGCGAGATCCTGCTCCTCAATGGTGAAGGTGTGGTTGGTGAAGACACAGATGTCGCCGGCGATGCCGAGCGCGGTTTCAACGATTTCGCGGGCTGACAGATCGGTTTTCTTCAGCAGGGCGCTGGCTGCGGCCTGAGCGTAACCGCCGCCGGAACCCATGGCGATCAGGCCTTCTTCGGGTTCGACCACATCGCCGTTACCGGTGATGATCAGAGAGGCGTCTTTGTTGGCGACTGCAAGCATCGCTTCGAGGCGGCTGAGGGAGCGGTCGGTGCGCCACTCTTTGGCGAGTTCGACGGCGGCACGAACCAGATGGCCCTGGTGCTTTTCAAGCTGGCCTTCGAAACGTTCGAAGAGGGTAAAGGCGTCAGCGGTGGCGCCAGCAAAACCGGCGATGACCTGCCCGTGGTACAGGCGGCGAACTTTTTTCGCGTTGCCTTTCATCACGGTATTACCGAGAGAAACCTGGCCGTCGCCGCCCATGACGACTTTGCCGTGGCGGCGAACTGAAACGATGGTGGTCAAGAGAAGAGTCTCCACGCAGCGGGGCGAAAATGCCTTATCCCAACTCATATGGGGGTGGTGAGGCGTTTTTCAACTGCGGGGCGGGAGAGGGGACGAGCGGTGCGAGCGAATCAGAGATGTGGTGTTTATAAGGATGCCATCGCGAGCAGGCTCGCTCCCACAGGGGGTGGTGCATATTCTGTGGGAGCGAGCCTGCTCGCGATGAACGATGACGCGGTGTGACTGAAAGGATCAGCGGCTTTGGCGTTGTTGTAACAACAGGTTGCTGAAGCCGCTGCCAGCCAGTTGTTTCTGGGCGGTGGTCAGCTGTTCGCGGTTGCTGAACGGGCCGACCAGTACGCGGTACCAGGTCTCATCCTTCACCGTGCCGGACTCCACCGAAACCGCCTGGCCGAGCAGAATGATCTGCGCACGAACCTTGTCGGCGTCGGCTTCCTTGCGGAAAGAGCCAGCCTGCAGGAAGAACTTGGTCACCGGCGCCGCTTTCGCCACCGGTGGCGCTGGCGGCGGGGTAACGCCGCTCAGGGCCGCCTGCGCACGCGCGGTGTCGATCTTCGCTGCTTCTGCCGGGGTTACCGGTGCAACAGGTGCAGTCTGCGGCGTCGGCAGGGTTTTCTCCGGCACGGCATCCGGCGGCACGATGACCTCCGATTCCGGCAGCAAGGTGTAGAAGTCATATTTCGGCTTCACCGGCTGCGTCGGGCTCGGCGGGGTCTTGTTGGCCTCGGCGATCTTGCTGGCTTTCTGTTGCTCGACCTTCTCGCGCTTGACGCTTTCGCTACCTTTACCCGGCTCCAGCTTCATCAGGAACACGATGAATGCGCCTACGGTCAGGCCGATGGCCATCCACAGCCATCCCGGAATCGGCTTTTTTGCAGGAGCTTGGTAACGGCTGGCGCCACGCTTTGGTGCTGGTTTTTTCTTGGCAGCCAACTTACATACGCTCCAGAGTTTCCAGACCCAAGAGTTCCAGGCCTTGCTTGAGGGTGCGACCGGTCAATGCGGCGAGGCGCAAGCGGCTTTGCATTTGTGCCGGGGTTTCGGCGCTGAGGATCGGGCAGTTCTCGTAGAAGCTGGAGAACAGGCCGGYAACATCGTACAGGTAGGTGCAGAGGATGTGCGGCGTGCCTTTTTCGGCGACGTTGTTCAGCACTTCACCGAACTGCGCCAGCTTGGCGGCCAGTTCGTGTTCGTGAGTGGCCTCAAGGACGATCTGCCCTTCGACTTCGCTGAAGTCCTTGCCGAGTTTGCGGAACACGCCGGCTACGCGAGTGTAGGCGTACAGCAGGTACGGCGCAGTGTTGCCTTCGAAGTTCAGCATCAGGTCGAAKTTGAAGCTGTAGTCGCTGGTGCGGTGCTTGGATAGGTCGGCGTATTTCACCGCGCCAATGCCCACGACTCTGGCGATGTTGCGCAGGTCGGCTTCGGCGAGCTCAGGGTTCTTTTCCTTCACCAGCGTGTAGGCGCGTTCCTTGGCTTCGTTCAGCAGGTCGATCAGCTTCACGGTGCCGCCATCACGGGTCTTGAACGGACGGCCATCGGCGCCGTTCATGGTGCCGAAGCCCATGTGCTCCATTTCCATTGGATGGGTCACGAAACCGGCCAGGCGAGCCACTTCGAATACCTGCTGGAAGTGCAGGGCCTGGCGCTGGTCGACGAAGTACAGCACTCGATCGGCTTTCAGCACGCCGTTACGGTAGCGCACGGCCGCCAGGTCAGTGGTGGCGTAGAGGTAGCCGCCGTCAGCCTTGACGATGATCACCGGCAGCGGGTCGCCGTCGGCATTCTTGAACTCGTCGAGGAACACGCACTGGGCGCCGTTGCTCTCGACCAGCATGCCTTTGGCCTTGAGGTCGTTGACCACGTTGATCAGGTCGTCGTTGTAGGCACTTTCGCCCATCACGTCGGCCATGGTCAGTTTGACGTTCAGCTGTTCGTAGATTTTCTGGCAGTGGGACAGGGAAATGTCTTTGAACTTGGTCCACAGCGCCAGGCAGTCCGGGTCACCGGCTTGCAGCTTGACCACCAGGCCACGGGCGCGGTCGGCGAATTCTGCGGATTCGTCGAAGCGCTGCTTGGCGGCGCGGTAGAAATTTTCCAGGTCCGACAGCTCGTCGCTGGTAATCGGGTTTTCTTGCAGGTACGCCATCAGCATGCCGAACTGGGTGCCCCAGTCGCCGACGTGGTTCTGACGGATCACTGTATCGCCGAGGAACTCCAGCACGCGCGCCACGCCGTCGCCGATGATGGTCGAGCGCAAGTGACCGACGTGCATCTCTTTGGCCAGGTTCGGCGCCGACAGGTCGACCACGGTGCGCTGCACGGGACCCGCCTTGCGCACGCCGATCCTGGCGTCGGCCAGGGCTGCGTCCAGGCGCGAGGCCAGGGCCTGGGTGTTCTGGAAGAAGTTGAGGAAGCCCGGGCCGGCGATTTCGGTTTTGCTGACGTTTTCGTCAACCGGCAGTGCGGCGATGATTTTTTCCGCCAGATYGCGCGGTTTCATGCCGGCCGGTTTCGCCAGCATCATGGCGATGTTGCTGGCGAAATCGCCGTGAGTCTTGTCACGGGAGTTCTCCACCTGAATCGCCGGCGTCAGGCCTTCAGGCAACACACCGTCGGTAACGAGTTGGGTGAGGGCTTGCTGGATCAACTGGCGAATGGTGTCTTTCATGGTCTTCTCTTTCAACCGCAGAGCGGCGGCGCATCAATGCGCAGGTGGAAAAACTGGGCATTATCCGTTGCGAAGTCGGGCTTGCCAACCATAGCAGGCAGGTTATGGATATGTGGTGACAAATCGGGCGCCATCGCGAGCAGGCTCGCTCCCACAGTGGATCAGCAGTGCTCACCTATTATGTGCCTGGTACAAAATCCCTGTGGGAGCGAGCCTGCTCGCGATGGCAATCGCCGAATCAATACAAATCGACCGGATCGACATCCAAAGACCAGCGCACCGCCCGCCCGCTCGGCATCTGTTCCAGCGCCAGCAACCAGGCGCTCAACAATCGGTGCAGCGGCGCCCGTGCCGTGGCCTGCAACAGCAATTGCGCCCGATAACGTCCGGCCCGACGCTCCATCGGCGCCGGCACCGGCCCCAGCAATTCGATGCCGGTCAGGGTGTGCTCATCCAACAATCGCTCCGCCGCGCTGCAGGCTTCATCGAGGAAACTTTCGGCCTGCCCCGGCTTATGCGCCTCGGCCCGTAACAGCGCCAGGTGCGCGAACGGCGGCAGCCCGGCGGAACGACGTTCGCTCAAGGCCTGCTCGGCAAAGGCGAAATAGCCTTGCTCGGTCAGTTGCACCAACAACGGGTGGTCAGCCAGGTGAGTCTGGATGATCACTTTGCCCGGCTCTTCGGCGCGGCCGGCGCGTCCCGCCACCTGCACAATCAACTGAGCCATGCGTTCACTGGCGCGGAAGTCGCCGGAGAACAGTCCACCGTCGGCATCGAGAATCGACACCAGCGTCACCCGCGGAAAGTGGTGCCCTTTGGCGAGCATCTGCGTGCCGACCAAAATGCACGGCTGGCCTTTCTGAATGGTCGCAAACAACTGATTCATYGCGTCCTTGCGCGAGGTGCTGTCGCGGTCGACCCGCAACACCGGGTAGTCCGGGAACAGAATYCCCAGGCGCTCTTCAGCGCGTTCGGTGCCGGCACCTACGGGGCGCAAATCGACTTTGCCGCATTTCGGGCAGTGCCGAGGGACACGTTCAACGTAGCCGCAATGGTGGCAACGCAGCTCGCCGGAGCGCTGGTGCACGGTCATCCGCGCATCGCAGCGTTGGCACTCGGACATCCAGCCGCAATCGTGGCAGAGCAGGGTGGGCGCAAAACCGCGACGGTTGAGGAACACCAGGACTTGCTGGCCGGCAGCGAGGGTCTGGCCGATCGCCTGCTGCATAGGCCCGGAAATGCCGCTGTCCAGCGGACGGCTTTTGACGTCCAGCCGCAGGAAACGTGGCTGTTTCGCCCCGCCGGCGCGCTCGTTCAGGCGCAGGAGTCCGTAACGACCGGTGTAGGCGTTGTGCAGGCTTTCCAGTGACGGCGTCGCCGAGCCGAGGACAATCGGAATGTTTTCCTGCCGCGCTCGGACCAATGCCAGGTCGCGGGCGTGATAGCGCAAACCTTCCTGCTGTTTATAAGAGCCGTCGTGCTCTTCATCGATGATGATCAGCCCCGGGTTTTTCATCGGTGTGAACAGCGCCGAGCGGGTGCCGATAATAATGTCGGCCTCGCCATCTCGTGCCGCGAGCCAGGATTCCAGCCGTTCGCGGTCATTGACCGCCGAATGCACCAGGGCGATGCGCGCATTGAAGCGCTGTTCGAAGCGCGCCAGGGTCTGCGGCCCGAGGTTGATTTCAGGGATCAGCACCAGCGCCTGCTTGCCGGCCTCAAGGGTTTCTCGGATCAGCTGCAAATAGACTTCGGTCTTGCCGCTGCCGGTGACCCCGGCCAGCAGGAACGCATGGAAACTGTCGAAGCCTGCGCGGATCGCTTCATACGCGGCGCGCTGTTCCGGGTTCAGCGGCAGCTCCGGTTGCGCCAGCCAGTGTTCGTGACGCTCGCCGGGGGCGTGTTTGCGGATATCCACTTGCACCAGTTCTTTGGCCAGCAACAGGTCAAGGCTGTCCTTGCTCAGCATCAGTTTGCTCAGCAGTTGGTGAGCAACGCCATGCGGGTGCTGGGCCAGCGTCGCCAACGCCTCGCGCTGACGCGGAGCACGGGCGATACGCGGATCATCCAACTTGGCGCCCGGAGTGATCGACCAGAACCGCTCCTGGCGCGCTTCGGCCATTTCACCCTGGCGCAACAATACCGGCAGCGCCCAGCTCAAGGTGTCGCCGAGGCTGTGCTGGTAATACTGGGAAGTCCACAGGCACAACTTGAACAGCGCTGCCGGTAGCGGTGGCGTGGCGTCGAGCAGGGCCAGTGCCGGTTTCAGTTTGTCGGCCGGGACTTCGCTGTGGCTGGTGACTTCCACCAGGATCCCGATCATCTCGCGGCGGCCGAACGGCACCCGCAACCGCATGCCCGGATGCAAATGCGCGCGCAGGACTCCCGCCGGGGCACGGTAGTCGAACAGGCGGCGCAGGGGCGAAGGCAGGGCGAGGCGCAAAATGGCGTCGGGCACGCGGGGGGATCTCATTGAACAGGCGGTAAAGAAGGGTCGGAGCCTAGCAGACGGTCGGTGCAGTGTCCTCCATTAGGAAAGCGTTCGAGAGCTGGCGAGTGGATTTTAATGCCGTGCAAGGCGCCGCGACGAGCCATAGCGCGCTATGGGGAGGAGCGGCAACGTCGCATGGCATTAAAAGCCGCCGCCAGAATCGAACAGTCTTTTCTGATGGAGGACACTTTGGACAGCTTGCGTGATCGCAAAGGTCTGGTAGAATCCGCGGCCTAATTACGTGCGGTATTCAACAATAGTGTTGGGTGGCGGCACGCTAGCCTGAGGAAGACACCATGAAAGCCGATATCCATCCAGATTACCCAGTCATTGCTGTTACCTGCAGCTGTGGCAACAAGTTCGAAACCCGTTCGACCTTCGGCAAAGCTCTGCCGATCGACGTTTGCAACGAGTGCCACCCGTTCTACACCGGTAAGCAGAAGACTCTGGATACCGGCGGCCGTGTACAGAAGTTCGCCGATCGTTTCGGTGCTTTTGGCAAAAAAGCCTAAGACTGATCATGTTGGAAAGTCGTTTCGACTTCTCCAGACTGATGAAAAAGGCGCCCCTAGCGGGCGCCTTTTTTATGTCCGCGATTTGGCTCTCCAGCGCCCACGCCCTCTGTCCTGCGCCAGCCAGTCAGCTGGAAGCTGTCAGCGTGCAACGCGTGGTCGATGGCGACACGGTGCGCCTGAGCGACGGCCGCAATGTGCGCATGATCGGTTTGAATACCCCGGAACTGGGCAAGAAAGGTCGCTCCGACGAGCCATTCGCGGCGGCTGCACGCAAACGTCTGCAAGCGTTGGTGGCGGCAAGCGACGGACGGTTGGGTTTGCTGGCGGGACAAGAGGGTAAGGATCGTTACGGGCGCACCCTGGCTCATCTCTATAGTGCCAACGGTGACAATCTTGAAGCGCAGATGCTCGCCGAGGGGCTTGGTTACCTGGTGGCAGTGGCACCGAACGTCGATTTTGTCAGTTGCCAACAGGCCGCCGAACACACTGCGCGGCAGGCCAGGCTGGGGTTGTGGCGGCAGTCACCTGTGCTGAAAACGGAGCAGATCAACCAATCGGGTTTTGCGCTGCTCAGCGGACGTGTGAGCAAGGTTCAGCGCAATCGTGGCGGAATTTGGATCGAGTTGCAGGATTCGGTTGTATTGCACGTTGCACCCAATCTGTTCGGTCAATTCGATATGGCGGCTCTGGAGCGGCTCAACGGCAAGCGGATCGAGGCGCGTGGCTGGGTGATCGATCGCTCACGGCGCGGTGGTCTGGATTCCGGTCAAGCGCGCTGGTTATTGCCATTGACCCATCCGGCCATGCTGCAAGCTGTACCGTGAAAAGAAATTGTCGACATTTTTTAAGTTGATTGTGAACAGTTGAGCCCTTATGTTCCGTGGCTCTTGGCCCAAAGTCGTAGGGTAGGGCGCTTGACAGGGGTGACCGGTCAGTCTTGTGGGGACTTTGCGACGCGAGTATCCTCGGCGGTCCGTCGTTCAACAGTAAAAGCGGAATGCCCACATGTCTGATTTGAAAACTGCCGCTCTCGAATATCACGCCCATCCTCGTCCAGGTAAGCTGAGTGTCGAGCTCACCAAGGCCACCGCTACCGCCCGCGATCTGTCGCTGGCCTACAGCCCCGGCGTAGCCGAACCAGTACGCGAAATCGCCCGCGATCCTGAACTGGCCTACAAATACACCGGCAAGGGCAACCTGGTTGCAGTCATTTCCGATGGCACCGCGATTCTCGGCCTGGGTAACCTTGGCCCATTGGCTTCCAAGCCGGTGATGGAAGGTAAAGGCGTGCTGTTCAAGCGCTTCGCCGGTATCGACGTGTTCGACATCGAAGTCGACTCTGAAAGCCCGCAAGCCTTCATCGACACCGTCAAGCGTATCTCCATCACCTTCGGTGGCATCAACCTGGAAGACATCAAGGCACCCGAGTGCTTTGAGATCGAACGTGCTCTGATCGAGCAGTGCGACATTCCGGTGTTCCACGATGACCAGCACGGCACCGCGATCGTGACCGCTGCCGGCATGATCAACGCCCTGGAAATCGCTGGCAAAACCCTGCCGGAAGCCAAGATCGTCTGCCTGGGCGCTGGCGCTGCCGCTATCTCCTGCATGAAGTTGCTGGTGAGCATGGGCGCCAAGATCGAAAACATCTTCATGGTTGACCGTACCGGCGTGATCCACTCCGAGCGTGACGACCTGAACCAGTACAAAGCTGTCTTCGCTCACGCGACCGACAAGCGTACGCTGACTGACGCCCTGAAAGGTGCAGACGTGTTCGTTGGCCTGTCCGGCCCGAACCTGCTGAGCGCTGAAAACCTGATGCTGATGGCGGCCAACCCGATCGTGTTCGCGTGCTCGAACCCTGATCCGGAAATCGCCCCGGAACTGGCTCACGCCACCCGTAACGACGTGATCATGGCGACTGGTCGTTCGGACTACCCGAACCAGGTGAACAACGTACTGGGCTTCCCGTTCATTTTCCGTGGTGCTCTGGACGTTCGCGCCAAGCGCATCAACGAAGAGATGAAAGTGGCTGCGGCCAACGCTCTGCGTGAATTGGCCAAGCTGCCAGTGCCTCAGGAAGTGTGTGACGCTTACGGTGGCATCAAGCTGGAATTCGGTCGTGAGTACATCATTCCGAAGCCAATGGATGCGCGTTTGATCACTGTGATCTCGGATGCTGTGGCCAAGGCTGCAATCGAGACGGGTGTGGCGACTCTGCCGTATCCGAAGAACTACCCGCTGAAAAGCGTGGATGACGTGTTCAACGGCTAAGCCGTTGTAGCGTCCCCTAAAAAGCCCCGGCTCTCGCGAGTCGGGGTTTTTTTATGCCTGTCATTTACCATGCAAGCTGGCTTGCCTGCGAAGGCGGCCTGACAGTCGACCAACCTCTCGCAGGTGTACCCCAATCAAAACTGTGGGAGCGAGCCTGCTCGCGAAGGCGGCCTAATAGCCGACCAACCTCTCGCAGGTGTACATATCCATTCCTGCGGTAACGGCCGCTTAGGATTTCGCCCTTACGGCGAGGCACTTTTGGCAAACGCCCCAAAAGTACCCAAAAGGTCTCGCCCCAAGCGTACGGCACCTCGCCTAGGCTCGGCGTACCCTCACTCCGGTGTCCATCAGGGGGCATCGCCTACGGTCTGCTTCGCGACGACCTCCTCTCGATGTGTCCGGCTGCGCCGTACGGCGCTGCGCGCCCACCCCCCCTGATGAACACCTCCACTCGGCCTCCCGAAGGGGCGGGTGGATCAAGATCAACAGCAAAGCACGGCGACCTACCGGTCGGCCTGAGTGGTTGGGGCGTGAACGGCTTTAGATCGTTCCCGCACGCAGCAAAGGAATGCCGCCAGGGACGCTCCGCGTTCCGCTTCACGAGCTGACGCAGAGCGTAGGAACGATCATTTGTGTAATGCCCGTAGGATGAGGCCGGAACTTGATGACAGCATCACGGGCACCGTAGAAATCTCCGACAAGTCTTTAAGGTTGCCCCTCGGAAGCGTGGCTTCTAGCCTTTGATCGTCGCTGCCCATTCAGCGACCGGATTTGACCGTCCGTATAAATCAAGGCGCACCAGCGCCCAAGACCTATTCCAGGCGCTTTTTTTGCGTCTGAGGTATCGTGTCATGGCGGCTGTGCGTGGGACACCTTCGGGTGTGCCGGGTTCCTTGATTCCTGGTCGGTCAACCCGCGTACAGCTGCCACCTTTTCGTTTGACCGCGGACGGTGGTAGCTCCAACAATCAAGGAGCTCCATCATGATCAAAGAAACCCCTAATCCCCCAGAACACGACGACGTCTCCCCCTACGAATCCCTCGATTCAAAAAAGCTCCACGACGCTGCGCACCGCGCCCTCGATCACTACCTGAAACCCACCCTCGCCAAACTGCGCTTCAGCGACTTGCGCTCAGACCGCTTGTTCAGCGTTTCACCCGACGTAGGCCTCGAAAGCCTGTTGGCCAATGCCTCAGAGGATCTGGCCTCAGTCAAGGTCATGGCCGCCGACCTGGCATTCGAAATCGAGGGTTCGCGCCGCAGTGTGGCGTTGGCGATTTGCCGGATGGTCGATGGTGCTTTGTTGTTGGTGGACAAGGCGCTGGATGACTACAACCCGTCGGAGTCGGACCAGTTTTACGTCAAAGAGTAGAACTGCGAACTCCAGACGCAAAAAAGCCCCGCCTTCAAACGAAGAGCGGGGCTTTTTGTTGGGGCTGCGCGATCAGAACAGGTCGATCGGCGCCGCTTCGTCCGCGGGCAGTGGGCTGCCCGGTGCATTGCCGTTGCCCAGTTCGTTGRTCGATGGCGGGGAGTCTTCGGACTTGAACAGCTCGAAGTAGGCGCCTGGCGTGCTTGGGGTGGCTGCACGGCCGCTGACCGGGTCAACCCGCAGGCTGAGGATGCCTTCCGGCTCGGCCTGGGTATGCGGTGGTTTGCCTTTGAGCGCGGCGCTCATGTAGTTCATCCAGATCGGCAGCGCCACGGTGCCACCGAACTCGCGCTTGCCAAGGCTTTCCGGTTGGTCGAAACCGGTCCAGACCGTGGTCACGTAATCAGCGTTGGGTGATCTTGTAGCCGCCGTTGGCAAAGGTGCTCCAGCCGGTGGCGATTTCCATCGGCGTCAGCGTTGCGGTGCCCAGGGCCAGCGACAGGTTGCGCGGCAAGTCCTGCTTGTTGAAGCCGAACTTGCTGATGTAGTCGATGGTGCGATCGACGCCCAGCGCCTGGAGCAGGCGGATCGATACCAGGTTGCGCGACTTGTAGAGCGCTTCACGCATGCGGATCGGGCCGAGGAAGGTGTTGGTGTCGTTCTTCGGACGCCAGACCTTGTCCAGGTACTCGTCGACGAACACGATCGGTGCGTCGTTCACCAGCGTTGCCGGGGTGTAGCCGTTATCCAGCGCAGCGCTGTAGACGAATGGCTTGAAGCTTGAGCCCGGTTGGCGCTTGGCCTGCATGGCGCGGTTGTAGTTGCTCTGCTCGAAAGCGAAGCCGCCGACCAGCGCGCGGATGGCGCCGTTTTGAGGGTCCAGCGAAACCAGTGCGCTTTGGGCGACCGGAATCTGGCTGAACTTCAGGGCGTTGTCCGCTTGGCGCTGTACGCGAATCAGGTCGCCGACCTGGGCGACGTCTGATGGCTGCTTCGGTGCCGGGCCCATGCTGTTGGTGTTCAGGAACGGGCGCGCCCATTTCATGCTGTCCCAGCTGACATGTTCTTCGCCGTTGCGGGTCAGGACCTGCACGCCGTTTTTCTCGATCAGGGTGACGATGGCCGGTTCCAGGCCGCTGATGGTGCGCTGCTTGGTCAGTTCCGTGGCCCAGGCATCGGGCGTCTTGCCCGGCAGGCGGGATTCAGGGCCGCGGTAGCCGTGACGCTGATCGTAGGTGATCAGGCCTTCATGAACGGCGGTGTTGGCCATTTCCTGAAGGTTGCTCGGTACGGTCGTGGTGACGCGGAAACCTTCGGTGTAGGCATCGCTGCCATAACGGCCGACCATTTCGGCACGGGCCATTTCAGCGATGTACGGCGCGTTCACTTCCGGCGTCGGCACGTGATAGCTGGCGTTCAGCGGCTCGTTGATCGCGGCCTGATACGCTGCTTCGTCAATTTTCCCGAGCTTGTACATGCGCCCCAGGATCCAGTCGCGACGTTCTTTGCTGCGCGCCGGGTTGGCCAGCGGGTTGAAGCGCGAAGGGGCTTTCGGCAGGCCGGCGATCATCGCCATCTGCGCCAGGCTGACGTCGCGGATCGACTTGCCGTAATACACCTGCGCCGCCGCCTCGATGCCGTAGGCGCGGTTGCCCAGATAGATCTTGTTCACGTAGAGCTCAAGGATCTCGTCCTTGGTCAACTGACGCTCGATTTGCAGGGCCAGGAGGATTTCCGTGGTCTTGCGCGAGAAGCTGCGTTCGCTGGTGAGGAAGAAGTTCTTCGCCACCTGCATGGTGATGGTGCTGCCGCCGGATTGAATGTGTCCGCTTTTGACCAGTTGGCTCGCGGCACGCATCAGGCTGCTGGGGTCGACGCCATAGTGATTGGCGAAGTTGTCGTCTTCGGCACTGAGTAACGCATTGATGAAATTCGGTGGGATGTCGGCGAAGCGGATCGGCGTGCGGCGCATTTCGCCAAACTCGGCGATCAATTTGCCGTCGCTGCTGTAGACCCGCAAAGGAATCTGCAACTGAATGCTTCTCAGCGCCTCCACGGATGGCAATCCCGGACTAAGGTAAAGAAAAGCGCCGCTCAGACCGAGGAGCAGTCCGCAGAAAACGGCGACGATGGACCACCCGAAAAATTTCAGCAGACGAATCAAGGCTTTTGGACATCCAGGGTAAAGAATGAATTAGGCGTCAGGGCATTCAAGGTAAGCAAGGGTCGACCCGCGCTTGAGAAAGCGGAAAAAACGCTGGCCATTATAAGCATTTTTCCGCCAAAAGCGCATTTGGCGCCTCTGTCAAGACGCAGCTATTGAACGCAATGAATCATAAAGAGTCCGTAACTCACGGATAGTCATAGGGAATTGCAAGTGCTGGGACTCTTCAATAAAAAAAGCCGCACGCTTTTGGGGATCGATATCAGCTCCACTTCGGTGAAGCTTCTCGAGCTAAGCCGTGCAGGCAATCGATACCGGGTCGAAGCCTACGCGGTAGAGCCGTTGCCGACCAATGCCGTGGTCGAAAAAAATATCGCCGAACTCGAAGGTGTCGGGCAGGCATTGTCCCGGGTGTTGCTCAAGGCCAAAACCAGCGTCAAGAGTGTCGCGGTGGCGGTTGCCGGATCGGCGGTCATCACCAAGATCATCGAAATGGACGCCGGGCTTTCCCCTGATGAGATGGAAAATCAGCTGAAGATTGAAGCTGACCAATACATTCCCTATCCCCTCGAAGAAGTCGCCATCGATTTTGAAGTGCAGGGCGTTTCCCGGCGTAATCCCGAGCGGGTCGATGTATTGCTGGCGGCCTGTCGCAAGGAARACGTCGAAGTTCGCGAAGCCGCGTTGGCCCTTGCCGGCCTGACCGCACGGGTCGTCGATGTCGAGGCGTACGCGCTGGAGCGTTCATTCGGCTTGCTGACGGCACAGTTGGCCGGCGTGACCGAGCGCTCGACGGTAGCCGTGGTCGACATCGGTGCCACCATGACCACCTTGAGCGTGCTGTCCAACGGCCGAATCATCTACACCCGCGAGCAGTTGTTCGGCGGTCGTCAGTTGACGGAGGAAATCCAGCGCCGCTATGGCATGACCGTCGAACAGGCCGGTCTTGGAAAAAAACAGGGTGGCTTGCCTGAAGACTACGCCAGCGAAGTCCTGCAACCGTTCCGCGAGGCGCTGGTGCAGCAGGTTTCGCGATCGTTGCAGTTCTTTTTCGCCTCGGGTCAGTACAACGCGATCGACTACATCCTGCTGGCCGGTGGCACAGCCTCGGTCACCGGGCTGGATCGACTGATCGAGCAACGCTTGGGCACGCCGACGCAGGTGGCCAATCCGTTTGCGGACATGACATTGAGCAGCAAGGTCAACGCCGGCGCCCTGGCCAGTGATGCGCCGGCGCTGATGATCGCCTGCGGCCTGGCGTTGAGGAGTTTCGACTGATGGCGCGGATCAATCTTCTTCCTTGGCGCGAAGAGCTGCGTGAGGAGCGTCGCAAGCGCTTCCTGTTGGGGTTGGCCGGCGCGCTGGCGGCGGCGGTAGGGGTGATTTTTCTGGGTGACCAGGCCATCAGCAGTGCGATTGATCGACAGGTCGCCCGCAACGATTACGTCGGCAAACAGATCGCCGTGCTGGATGACCGGATCAAGCAGATCAGCGATCTGAAAACCCGTCGTCGGCAACTCGTGGAGCGGATGCGGATCATCCAGGACTTGCAAGGCAATCGATCGGTCAGCGCACGTATTTTCGATCAACTGGCGCGCAGGCTGCCGGACGGGGTGTATTTCACCGACGTGAAACTGGTCGATAAAACGCTGTCCATCAGCGGGGCGGCAGAATCGAACAATCGCGTCTCGGAGTTGTTGCGCAACCTCGATGCCTCCGACCGGTTCGAGTCGCCGAACCTGGCCGAGGTCAAAGCGACCACGGCCGGCGCGCTGGATCAGGCCAACGTGTTTCAGTTGACTGTTCGTCAGTCTCAACCGGCCGCAGCGGAGGACGCGAAATGAGTCCGTCCCAATGGTTCGAGGGGTTGCGCAAGGTCGATATCAACGACCTGGACCTGAACAACATAGGCTCCTGGCCCACGGCGATCAAAGGCCTGGCCAGCGGGCTGCTGATCGTGCTGGTGTTGGCGCTGGGCTACAGCTTTTACCTCAAGGATCTTGAAGATCAGCTTGAGCAGGCCCGCGCCGGGGAAGCCACCCTCAAGGAGCAGTTCGCGAGCAAGGCGCACATGGCGGCCAATCTGGAGCGCTACATCGAGCAGATGAAAGCAATGGAAACCTCCTTCGGCGTGCTGTTGCGGCAGTTACCCGGCGATACCGAGGTGCCCGGTCTGCTGGAAGACATCACTCGCACCGGATTGGGCAGCGGGCTGGAGTTTGAAGAGATCAAGCTGCTGCCGGAAGTCACCCAGCAGTTCTACATCGAGCTGCCGATCCAGATCACTGTCACTGGCGCCTACCATGACCTGGCGACCTTCGTCAGTGGCGTCGCCAACCTCCCGCGGATCGTCACCCTGCACGATTTCAACGTCGAGCCGGTCGTTCCGGGCAGCGGCGCGAAACTGCGCATGAACATCCTGGCCAAGACTTACCGCTACAACGACAAGGGGTTGCAGAAATGAACGCGGCCCGATGGTTTTCGCTGGCTGTGCTGCTGGGAGGGCTTGCCGGTTGCGGCAACGGTAACGACTTCAGCGATCTGGACGCCTACATGAACGAGGTACGCCTGCACCCGCCCGGCAAGATCGAGCCGGTGCCGACGTTCAGGTCCTACGAGACATTCACTTACAGTGCTGCGTCGTTGCGCAGTCCGTTTTCACCGCAGATCAGGGTCGACCTGGCAGGTCGAAAACCGGGGGCACGCAACGTCAAGCCCGATCCGAGCCGGGTCAAGCAATACCTTGAAGGTTTCAACATCGAGCAGTTTGAAATGGTCGGCACTATTTCCAATGCGTCCGGCGCCTTTGCGCTGCTGCGCGGTGCCGGTGGGGTGCATCGGCTGAAGGTCGGTGACTACCTGGGGCGCAACGATGGCCGGATCGTGGCCATCAGCGACTCGCAAGTCGATGTGGTCGAAATCGTTCCCGATGGCCAAGGTGCCTGGCTGGAGCGAGCGCGGACTATTCCTTTGAAAGAGCACTCATAGTGGAACTCGTATCATGAACAGGATCTTCTCAACCCTCGGTCTTTCGCTATGGATGGCGCTGCTTTCTCCGATGGTGCAGGCAGCCAATCTCAAAGCGCTGGATGTCGCCGCGCTGCCGGGTGATCGCATCGAGTTGAAACTGGCTTTCGACGGGCCACCGCCGACGCCTCATGGCTATACCACTGATCAGCCGGCACGCATCGCCCTCGATCTGCCGGGTGTGAGCAGCCAACTGGCGAGCAAGACGCGGGATCTGGGAGGCGGCAACGCTCGCAGTGCGACAGTGGTCGAGGCCAAGGACCGCACCCGTTTGATCATCAACCTGACACAGTTGACGCCTTACAGCACGCGAGTCGAGGGCAACACGCTGTTCGTGGTGATTGGGCAGGCTGCCGCTCAGAAACCCCGGCCCGCGGCACCGCGAGTGGCGAGCGCTATGCCAGTGGCAGCCAAGACTTATGCTCCCGTGATCAAGGCCATTCGCGGCGTGGATTTTCAGCGCGGTGCGCAGGGTGAAGGCAATGTCGTCATTGATTTGTCAGACGCCGGTATAAGCCCGGACATCCAGGAACGTGACGGCAAGATCATCCTCACCTTCGCCAAAACCCAGCTGCCTGAACGGTTGCGGGTTCGTCTGGACGTCAAGGATTTCGCCACGCCGGTGCAGTTCGTCAACGCCAGTGCGTCCGCCGATAAAGCGAGCATCAGCATTGAGCCCGGTGGTACATATGACTATTCGACTTACCAGACCGATAACAAGCTGACCGTCAGCGTCCGCCCGATGACCGTCGACGATCTGCAGAAGCGCAACGCAGAGCGCTTCGCCTACAGCGGCGAGAAGCTGTCGTTGAATTTTCAGGACATCGACGTGCGCTCGGTGCTGCAACTGATTGCCGATTTCACCAATCTCAATCTGGTGGCCAGCGACACGGTGCAGGGCAGCATTACCTTGCGCCTGCAAAACGTGCCGTGGGATCAGGCGCTGGATCTGGTGCTCAAGACCAAAGGGTTGGACAAGCGCAAGATCGGCAACGTCTTGCTGGTCGCGCCGGCAGACGAGATTGCCGCCCGCGAGCGCCAGGAGCTGGAGTCGCGCAAGCAGATCGCCGAGCTGGCGCCGCTGCGCCGTGAGCTGTTGCAGGTCAACTACGCCAAGGCGGCGGATATCGCCAAGCTGTTCCAGTCGGTGACCAGCGCCGAGGCGAAAGTCGACGAGCGTGGCTCGATCACTGTCGACGAGCGAACCAACAATATCATCGCCTACCAGACCCAGGATCGCCTGGATGAGCTACGGCGAATCGTCGCTCAGTTGGATATTCCGGTACGCCAGGTGATGATCGAGGCGCGGATCGTCGAAGCCAACGTCGACTACGACAAAAGCCTCGGCGTGCGTTGGGGCGGCTCGGTCCGCAACAAGGGTAACTGGAATGCCTCCGGGGTCAGCAACGGGGCCAACGCCTCATCGACCATTGGTACGCCGGGCAGCACCAGCACCAACTCACCGTTCGTCGACATGGGCGCGGCGGGAAATACGTCGGGGATAGGCATCGCCTTCATCACCGATAACGTGTTGCTGGACCTTGAGCTGACGGCCATGGAGAAGACCGGTAACGGCGAAATCGTCTCTCAACCCAAAGTGGTCACCTCCGACAAGGAAACCGCGAAGATCCTCAAAGGCACGGAAATCCCCTATCAGGAAGCCAGCTCCAGCGGCGCGACATCAGTGGCGTTCAAGGAGGCTTCGCTGTCTCTGGAGGTAACGCCGCAGATCACCCCGGACAACCGCATCATCATGGAGGTCAAGGTCACCAAGGATGAGCCGGACTACCTGAACAAAGTGCAGGATGTTCCGCCGATCAAGAAGAACGAGGTCAATGCCAAGGTACTGGTCAACGATGGCGAAACCATCGTCATTGGCGGGGTTTTCTCAAATACTCAGAGCAAGGTTGTAGATAAGGTGCCATTTCTCGGTGATGTGCCGTATCTTGGCCGCCTTTTCCGGCGTGACGTGGTGTCGGAGAAAAAATCCGAGCTGCTGGTATTTCTCACTCCGCGTATCATGAATAACCAGGCGATTGCTGTGAGTCATTGATTCTGTGCGAAATTTGATTCTTGTTGGGCCGATGGGTGCTGGAAAAAGCACCATCGGTCGCTTGTTGGCCAAAGAGCTGCGCCTGCCGTTCAAGGATTCCGATAAGGAAATTGAATTGCGCACGGGCGCCAATATCCCGTGGATCTTCGACAAAGAAGGCGAACCCGGCTTTCGCGACCGCGAGCAGGCGATGATCGCCGAGCTGTGCGCGCTCGATGGCGTGGTGCTGGCGACGGGCGGTGGCGCGGTGATGCGCGAAGCCAATCGTCTGGCCCTGCATGCTGGCGGGCGCGTGGTGTATCTGCACGCATCCGTCGAGCAGCAGGTCGGGCGCACCGCGCGCGATCGCAATCGTCCGCTGTTGCGTACTGCCGATCCGGCAAAAACCCTCCGGGATCTGCTGGCATTGCGCGATCCGCTGTATCGGGAAATCGCCGACCTGGTGGTGGAAACCGATGAGCGGCCGCCGCGGATGGTAGTCCTGGACATCCTGGAACGCTTGCAGCAGCTGCCTCCCCGTTAATGCACAGGGCGAAATGCGCTATCCTCGGCTCCGGTCATGACCGCTCGAAGGTGTGGCGCATGACGAACGGGCAGCGTCACACACGCAGATGTTGTCAGTCGATAATGTAAGGCACGACGCCTGATTCCAACTTCACTGTGGGGACACATGCAGACACTTAAGGTCGATTTAGGCGAGCGAAGCTACCCGATCCATATTGGCGAAGGGTTGCTGGATCAGCCCGAACTGCTGGCGCCGCATATCGCCGGGCGGCAAGTCGCGATCATCTCCAACGAGACCGTTGCGCCGCTGTATCTAGAGCGTCTGACCCGCAGCCTTGCACAGTTTTCGGTTATTTCCGTGGTTCTGCCCGACGGTGAAGCCTTCAAGAACTGGGAAACCCTGCAAACCATCTTTGACGGCCTGCTCACCGCTCGCCATGACCGCCGCACTACCGTGATCGCCCTGGGCGGCGGTGTGATTGGCGACATGGYCGGTTTTGCCGCCGCCTGTTACCAGCGTGGTGTCGATTTCATCCAGGTTCCGACCACCTTGCTGTCGCAAGTCGACTCTTCGGTGGGCGGCAAGACCGGCATCAACCACCCGTTGGGCAAAAACATGATTGGCGCCTTCTATCAGCCGAACGTCGTGTTGATCGATACCGCCACGCTCAATACCTTGCCGGCTCGCGAGCTGTCGGCGGGTCTGGCGGAAGTCATCAAGTACGGGTTGATCTGCGATGAGCCGTTCCTGACCTGGCTCGAAGACAACGTCGATCGCTTGCGGGCACTGGATCAAACGGCCCTGACCTACGCTATCGAACGCTCCTGCGCGGCCAAGGCTGCTGTGGTCGGTGCCGACGAACGCGAGTCTGGCGTGCGCGCGACGCTCAATTTGGGCCATACCTTCGGCCACGCCATCGAAACCCACATGGGCTATGGTGTCTGGCTACATGGTGAGGCGGTGGCTGCTGGCACTGTAATGGCCCTGGAAATGTCTTCGCGCCTGGGCTGGATCAGCGACCAGGAGCGTGATCGCGGCATTCGCCTGTTCCAGCGGGCCGGGTTGCCGGTCATCCCGCCAGAAGAGATGACAGAAGCCGATTTTCTCGAACACATGGCAATTGACAAGAAAGTAATCGACGGTCGTTTGCGACTGGTATTGTTGCGCCGCATGGGCGAAGCCGTAGTGACCGACGATTATCCGAAAGAGGTTTTACAGGCCACGCTGGGAGCGGATTACCGCGCCCTGGCTCAGCTTAAAGGTTAATAAGATCCCGATGACTAGTTTGCATGCCGACGAGGCGTTCCTCGGCCATTACCAGTTGAGTCACGACCCTTTCGCTCCACGGGTGCCTGGCTTCAAGTTTTTCCCTGCCCAGCGCAAGCCCGTGCTGGGGCAACTGCATCACCTGGCCCGTTACAGCCAGTTGTTGCTGGTGGTTACCGGCCCGCAAGGCAGTGGCAAAACCCTGTTGCGTCAGGCGCTGGTAGCCAGCACCAACAAGCAGTCGGTGCAGAGCGTGGTGGTTTCCGCTCGTGGTGCCGGTGATGCGGCGGGTGTGTTGCGTCAGGTGGCGCAGGCGCTGAACGTTGCCCAGGCTGAAGTCGGCGCGATTCTCAAGCAAGTGGTGCAGCTCGCACTGACCGGTCAGGAAGTCTACTTGCTGGTCGATGACGCCGAGCAACTCGACGAGTCCGCCCTTGAAGCGCTACTGGCGTTGGCGGCGGGTGCGCCGGAAGGTCGTCCGCACGTGTTCCTGTTCGGTGAGTCGTCGCTGATCGCTGAACTTGAGCAACTGAGCACCGAGGAAGAGCGCTTCCACGTCATCGAACTGCAACCTTACGCCGAAGAAGAAACCCGCGAATACCTGGCCCAGCGACTCGAAGGCGCCGGTCAGGGAATCGAACTTTTCTCTGCGAATCAGATCTCTGAGATACACGAAAGCTCCGATGGATGGCCTGGAAACATCAATCAGGTCGCCCGCGATGCGATGATCGAAGCCATGATTGCTAGCCGCTCAGCGGTCAAGCGTCCAAGTATGGGGTTCAATATGCCGAAGAAACACGTATTGGCGATATCTGCCGTAGTCGTGGTCGCGGTGGCCGCAGCCTGGTTGATGCCAGGTCGCAGCAAGGCACCAGCCACCGGCGCGCCCGCCAATGAGCAGGCGCAATTGCCACTGGGCACACCAAAGCCGAACGGCGGTGCTCCGGCGGTCGAGTTCGCCGGTAATACCCAGCCGATGCCATTGCCGCTGGTCGGACAATCGCAGCCGGTTATGCGCGGCCCATTGGCGGAAGCTGCGGGCGGTATCACTGAAGGCGACGACGGCGTGCCGGTCGAAGGCTCCAGCGCCAAACCGCCTACCGTGACCACCACTGCGCCGCCAGCCGGTATTCCGGCCGGTCCGACGCCAGCACCTGCGCCAGCGCCTGCGGCCAAGCCAACACCTGCTGCCAAGCCGGCGCCTGCGCCGACTCAGGTCGCTACCGCCAAGCCTGCTCCTGCACCTGCTCCTGCGGTCAAACCGGCTCCAGTGGCCAAGCCTGCCCCGGTCGCCAAGGCTGTCGAGAAGCCGGTCGAGAAACCGGCGACCGTCGCCAAAGCAGCAACCGGCGGTACCTGGTACGCAGGTCAGGCGCCAGGCAACTATGTGGTGCAAATCCTCGGCACCAGCTCTGAAGCCACGGCGCAGAACTTCGTCAAGGAGCAGGGCGGCGAGTACCGCTATTTCAAGAAAGTCCTCAACGGCAAACCGCTTTACGTCATCACTTACGGTAGCTTCGCCAACCGCGATGCAGCCGTTACCGCCATCAAGGCCTTGCCAGCGAAGGTTCAGGCTGGTAAACCTTGGCCTCGCTCTGTCGCCAGCGTCCAACAGGAACTGGCAACAGCTCGCTGAAGATTCGGCGGCCTTACCCAGGCCGCCTCTCCCGGCACCTCAAAATTTCTGCAAGCGCATGTGGCTGTCAAAGCCGCGTGCCTTGTGGCGTCTGCGTCACAGTAGTCTTTGAGTCGTTGCGGTCAACATTAAAAATGTTTTGACTAGCACAGCATATCGCTTTAAACCTTTCACAAATGCGACATAGATTTGCGACATTTCGTCGTCAAATTTGTGAGCCTCTGTGTCGGTGTGTACAATGACCTCCCTTTTGCCCCCGCAAAGCTGGCGTACGTTCGGCGTGGAAGGTAACTGGCTGAATTGAAAAGAAATTTGTCTCGATAAGAGGCAGCCTGGTGAGAAAGTGTCTATGAAAGCAGGTCTGTACCAACCAGATGAATTCAAGGATAACTGCGGTTTCGGCCTGATAGCCCATATGCAGGGCGAACCCAGTCATACCCTGTTGCAAACGGCCATTGAGGCCCTGACCTGCATGACCCACCGCGGTGGGATCAACGCTGACGGCAAAACCGGCGACGGTTGCGGTCTGCTGATGCAAAAGCCTGACGTGTTCCTGCGAGCGATCGCCCAGGAAACGTTTGGTATTGAATTGCCCAAGCAATACGCCGTGGGCATGGTGTTCTTCAACCAGGACCCGGTAAAAGCCGAAGCGGCTCGCGAGAACATGAACCGCGAGATCCTGGCGGCCGGCCTGCAACTGGTGGGTTGGCGCAAAGTGCCGATCGACACCAGCGTTCTCGGCCGTCTGGCACTCGAGCGCCTGCCACAGATCGAACAAGTGTTCATCGGCGGTGCTGGCCTGAGCGATCAGGACATGGCCGTCAAGCTGTTCACCTCCCGTCGTCGCTCGTCCGTGGCTAACGCCGCCGACCTCGACCACTACGTTTGCAGCTTTTCGCACAAGACCATCATTTACAAAGGCCTGATGATGCCGGCGGATCTGACCGCCTTCTATCCAGACCTCAGCGACCAGCGCCTGCAAACCGCGATCTGCGTGTTCCACCAGCGCTTCTCCACCAACACCCTGCCGAAATGGCCGTTGGCTCAACCGTTCCGCTTCCTCGCGCACAACGGTGAAATCAACACCATCACCGGTAACCGTAACTGGGCCCAGGCCCGCCGCACCAAGTTCACCAACGATCTGATGGATCTGGACGAACTCGGCCCGCTGGTCAACCGCGTGGGTTCCGACTCCTCGAGCATGGACAACATGCTGGAGCTGATGGTCACCGGCGGCATCGACCTGTTCCGTGGCGTGCGGATGATCATTCCGCCAGCGTGGCAGAACGTCGAGACCATGGACGCCGACCTGCGCGCGTTCTACGAATACAACTCGATGCACATGGAGCCGTGGGACGGCCCGGCCGGCGTGGTGATGACCGACGGTCGTTACGCGGTGTGCCTGCTCGACCGTAACGGTCTGCGTCCGGCGCGTTGGGTCACCACCAAAAACGGCTTCATCACCCTGGCCTCGGAAATCGGTGTCTGGAACTACCAGCCTGAAGACGTAATCGCCAAGGGCCGTGTCGGGCCTGGCCAGATTTTCGCCGTGGACACCGAAACCGGTCAGATCCTCGACACCGATGCCATCGACAACCGCTTGAAGTCCCGTCATCCGTACAAGCAATGGCTGCGCAAGAATGCCCTGCGCATCCAGGCGACCATGGAAGACAACGACCACGGTTCGGCGTTCTACGATGTCGATCAGCTCAAGCAATACATGAAGATGTATCAGGTCACGTTCGAAGAACGTGATCAGGTGCTGCGTCCGCTTGGCGAACAAGGCTACGAAGCCGTTGGCTCCATGGGCGACGATACGCCGATGGCCGTTTTGTCCCAGCGTGTACGCACGCCGTACGACTACTTCCGCCAGCAGTTCGCGCAGGTCACCAACCCGCCGATCGACCCGCTGCGTGAAGCCATCGTCATGTCGCTGGAAGTCTGCCTCGGTGCCGAGCGCAACATCTTCCAGGAGTCGCCGGAGCACGCCTCGCGCGTGATCCTCAGCTCGCCGGTCGTTTCCCCGGCCAAGTGGCGCTCGCTGATGAACCTCGATCGTCCGGGCTTCGAACGCCAGGTCATCGACCTCAACTACGACGAGGCGCTGGGCCTTGAAGCCGCAGTGCGCAACATCGCCGACCAGGCCGAAGAAGCCGTGCGTTCCGGGCGTACCCAGATCGTGCTGAGCGACCGTCACATTGCCCCAGGCAAACTGCCGGTTCACGCTTCCCTGGCCACTGGCGCGGTGCACCATCGCCTGACCGAAAAAGGCCTGCGTTGCGACAGCAACATCCTGGTCGAGACCGCGACCGCACGCGATCCGCATCACTTCGCGGTGCTGATCGGTTTCGGCGCCTCTGCGGTGTATCCGTTCCTGGCTTACGAAGTGCTGGGCGACCTGATCCGCACCGGTGAAGTGCTGGGCGACCTCTATGAGGTGTTCAAGAACTACCGCAAAGGCATCACCAAAGGCCTGCTCAAGATCCTCTCGAAGATGGGCATCTCGACCATCACCTCCTATCGCGGAGCACAACTGTTCGAAGCCATCGGCCTGTCTCAGGAAGTTTGCGACCTGAGCTTCCGTGGTGTGCCGAGCCGTATCAAGGGTGCGCGTTTCGTCGACATCGAAGCCGAGCAGAAGGCCTTGGCTGCCGAAGCCTGGAGCCCGCGCAAGCCAATCCAGCAGGGCGGTTTGCTGAAGTTCGTCCACGGTGGCGAATATCACGCGTACAACCCGGACGTGGTCAACACCCTGCAAGCCGCTGTGCAGCAGGGCGACTACAGCAAGTTCAAGGAATACACGGCGCTGGTGGACAACCGTCCGGTGTCGATGATCCGCGACCTGTTCAAGGTCAAGACCCTTGAGAAGCCGCTGGATATCAGCGAAATCGAACCACTGGAATCGGTGCTCAAGCGCTTCGACTCTGCCGGCATCTCCCTCGGCGCGCTGTCGCCGGAAGCTCACGAAGCCCTGGCCGAAGCCATGAACCGCCTGGGTGCGCGTTCCAACTCCGGCGAAGGCGGCGAAGATCCGGCGCGTTACGGCACCATCAAGAGCTCGAAAATCAAGCAGGTGGCCACCGGCCGTTTCGGTGTGACCCCGGAATACCTGGTCAACGCCGAAGTGCTGCAGATCAAGGTCGCGCAGGGCGCCAAGCCCGGCGAAGGCGGTCAGCTGCCAGGCGGCAAGGTCAACGGTCTGATCGCCAAGCTGCGCTATGCAGTGCCGGGCGTGACGCTGATTTCGCCACCGCCGCACCACGACATCTATTCGATCGAAGACTTGTCGCAGCTGATTTTCGACCTGAAACAAGTCAACCCGAAGGCCCTGGTCTCGGTGAAGCTGGTAGCGGAAGCGGGCGTTGGCACTATCGCCGCTGGTGTGGCCAAGGCCTATGCCGACCTGATCACCATTTCCGGTTACGACGGCGGCACCGGCGCATCGCCGCTGACCTCGATCAAGTACGCGGGCGCTCCGTGGGAACTCGGCCTGGCTGAAACCCACCAGACCCTGCGCGGCAACGACTTGCGCGGCAAGGTTCGGGTGCAGACTGACGGCGGTCTGAAAACCGGCCTCGACGTGATCAAAGCGGCGATTCTCGGCGCTGAAAGCTTTGGCTTCGGCACCGCGCCAATGATCGCCCTGGGCTGCAAATACCTGCGCATCTGCCACCTGAACAACTGCGCCACCGGCGTGGCGACTCAGAACGAAAAACTGCGCAAGGACCACTACATCGGTACGGTCGACATGGTGGTGAATTTCTTCACCTACGTCGCTGAAGAAACCCGTGAGTGGCTGGCGAAGCTGGGCGTACGTTCCCTCGAAGAGCTGATCGGTCGCACCGATCTGCTGGACATCCTCGAAGGCCAGACCGCCAAGCAGCAACACCTGGACCTGACGCCGTTGCTCGGCAGCGATCACATCCCGGCAGACAAGCCACAGTTCTGTCAGGTCGACCGCAACCCGCCGTTCGACAAAGGCCTGCTGGCCGAGAAGATGGTCGAGATGGCCACTTCGGCGATCAACGACCTGAGCGGCGCCGACTTCGCTCTGGATATCTGCAACTGCGACCGTTCGATCGGCGCGCGGATCTCCGGTGAAATCGCTCGCAAACACGGCAACCAGGGCATGGCCAATGCGCCGATCACCTTCCGCTTCAAAGGGACGGCCGGTCAGAGCTTTGGTGTGTGGAACGCCGGCGGCCTGAACATGTACCTCGAAGGCGATGCCAACGACTATGTCGGCAAAGGCATGACGGGCGGCAAACTGGTCATCGTTCCGCCAAAAGGCAGCGTCTACAAGACTCAGGACAGCGCCATTATCGGCAACACCTGCCTGTACGGCGCCACCGGCGGCAAGCTGTTTGCCGCCGGTACCGCGGGCGAGCGTTTCGCGGTGCGCAACTCCGGTGCTCATACCGTGGTGGAAGGCACTGGCGATCACTGCTGCGAGTACATGACCGGTGGTTTCGTCTGCGTACTGGGCAAGACCGGCTACAACTTCGGCTCAGGCATGACCGGTGGTTTCGCCTACGTGCTCGACCAGGACAACACCTTCGTTGACCGGGTCAACCACGAACTGGTTGAAATCCAGCGGATCAGCGGTGAGGCGATGGAAGCCTATCGCAGCCACCTGCAACGCGTGCTGAACGAATACGTCGAGGAAACCGACAGCGAGTGGGGTCGTAACCTCGCTGAGAACCTCGATGACTACTTGCGTCGGTTCTGGTTGGTCAAGCCTAAGGCTGCCAGCTTGAAATCGTTGCTTTCCAGCACCCGTGCCAACCCGCAGTGATATGCGCCTGAAGAGTTTGATGAGGTTTTAACAATGGCTGAACGTCTGAATAATGACTTCCAGTTCATCGAGGTCGGGCGCAAAGATCCGAAGAAGAAACTGTTGCGTCAACGCAAGAAAGAGTTCGTGGAGATCTACGAACCCTTCAAACCCCAGCAGTCGGCCGACCAGGCCCACCGCTGCCTGGGCTGCGGTAACCCGTATTGCGAATGGAAGTGCCCGGTGCACAACTTCATTCCCAACTGGCTGAAGCTGGTGGCCGAGGGCAACATCCTCGCCGCCGCCGAACTGTCGCACCAGACCAACACCCTGCCTGAAGTCTGCGGCCGCGTGTGCCCGCAGGACCGTCTGTGCGAGGGTGCGTGCACCCTTAACGACGGCTTCGGCGCGGTGACCATCGGTTCGGTCGAGAAGTACATCACCGACACCGCATTCGCCATGGGCTGGCGCCCGGACATGTCCAAGGTCAAGCCGACCGGCAAGCGTGTCGCGGTGATTGGTGCAGGCCCTGCTGGCCTGGGTTGTGCCGACGTGTTGGTACGCGGTGGCGTGACCCCGGTGGTGTTCGACAAGAACCCGGAAATCGGCGGTCTGCTGACTTTCGGCATCCCCGAGTTCAAGCTGGAAAAGACCGTGCTGAGCAATCGTCGCGAAGTCTTCACCGGCATGGGCATCGAGTTCCGCCTGAATACCGAAATCGGCAAGGACGTGAGCATCGAGCAACTGCTCGAAGAATACGATGCCGTGTTCATGGGCATGGGCACCTACACCTACAYGAAGGGCGGCTTTGCCGGTGAGGACCTGCCGGGCGTCTATGACGCGCTGGACTTCCTGATTGCCAACGTCAACCGCAACCTGGGCTTTGAAAAGTCGCCGGAAGATTTCGTCGACATGAAGGGCAAGAAGGTCGTGGTACTGGGCGGTGGTGACACGGCGATGGACTGCAACCGCACCTCGATCCGCCAGGGCGCCAAGTCGGTGACCTGTGCCTATCGTCGTGACGAAGCGAACATGCCGGGCTCGCGCAAAGAGGTGAAGAACGCCAAGGAAGAAGGCGTGAAATTCCTCTACAACCGTCAGCCAATCGCCATCGTCGGTGAGGACAGGGTCGAAGGCGTGAAGGTGGTCGAGACCCGTCTCGGCGAACCGGACGCCCGTGGCCGTCGCAGCCCCGAGCCGATCCCGGGTTCCGAAGAGATCATCCCGGCCGACGCCGTGGTCATCGCGTTCGGTTTCCGTCCAAGCCCGGCGCCGTGGTTCGAGCAGTTCAGTATCCAGACCGACAGCCAGGGTCGCGTTGTGGCCCCCGAACTTGGCCAGTACAAGCACCAGACCAGCAACCCGAAGATCTTCGCCGGTGGCGACATGGTGCGTGGTTCCGACCTGGTGGTGACGGCGATCTTCGAAGGCCGTAATGCGGCTGAAGGGATCCTGGATTACCTGGGCGTCTGATCAGACGACACAAAACCCTGTGGGAGCGAGCCTGCTCGCGATAGCGGTGGATCAGCCAACAGAGATGTTGAATGTGAAGCCCTCATCGCGAGCAGGCTCGCTCCCACATTGGTTTCAGGGTGTTGCGCAGAGTGTGTTCCAGCGCGACAAATTGACCCGATAGACAAAAGGTGCGGCGCTTGCCGTGCCTTTTGCGTCGCGCTCTGAGAAAATGCCCGCACTTTTTTTCCGGATGCCGACATGACTGCCCTGAAGAACGACCGTTTCCTTCGCGCCCTGCTCAAGCAACCCGTAGACGTCACCCCTGTGTGGATGATGCGTCAGGCCGGTCGCTACCTGCCGGAATACCGCGCCAGCCGTGCCAAGGCCGGTGATTTCATGAGCCTGTGCATGAACCCGGAGTTCGCTTGTGAAGTCACGATGCAGCCGCTCGACCGTTATCCACAGCTGGATGCGGCGATCCTCTTCTCCGACATCCTGACCATTCCCGATGCCATGGGCCAAGGCCTGTACTTCGAAACCGGCGAAGGTCCGCGCTTCAAGAAAGTCGTCAGCACCCTGGCCGACGTCGAAGCCCTGCCAATTCCTGATCCACAGAAAGACCTCGGCTACGTCATGGATGCGGTCAGCACCATTCGCCGTGAGCTGAACGGCCGCGTGCCGCTGATCGGCTTCTCCGGCAGCCCATGGACCCTGGCCACCTACATGGTCGAAGGCGGCTCGTCGAAAGACTTCCGCAAGACCAAGGCCATGCTCTACGACAACCCGCAAGCCATGCACCTGCTGCTGGATAAACTCGCACAGTCGGTCACCTCCTACCTCAACKGCCAGATTATGGCCGGCGCGCAAGCGGTACAGATCTTCGACACTTGGGGCGGTAACCTCTCGGCAGCGGCGTACCAGGAGTTCTCCCTGGCCTACATGCGCAAAATTGTCAGCGGTCTGATCCGCGAGCATGAAGGCCGCAAAGTGCCGGTCATCCTGTTCACCAAAAACGGCGGCCTGTGGCTGGAAAGCATCGCCGATGCCGGTGCAGATGCCCTGGGGCTGGACTGGACCTGCGACATCGGCGAAGCCCGCCAGCGTGTCGGCAGCAAAGTTGCGCTGCAAGGCAACATGGACCCGACCGTACTCTACGCAAAACCAGAAGCCATTCGCGCTGAAGTTGGCCGCATCCTTGCCAGCTACGGCAAAGGCAGTGGCCACGTGTTCAACCTCGGCCATGGCATCACCCCGGAAGTCGACCCGGAACACGCCGGCGCCTTCCTGCGTGCGGTGCATGAGCTTTCAGCGCAATACCATCAGTAATTCATAGCAACCTGCCCGGCCTCAGCGCCAGGCAGGTTTTGCGCCCTCGATAATCCATACTCACTTCCTCAGACCGTCCTGGCTGCTGGCGTTTGCTTGCCTGTCATATTGACGTTTTTCTTTGGCGGCGGATGTGTTAGTTGTTTACTTTTGAGCAGCCTTTACGCGCTGAATCTTTAAGAAATATCTCATCTCTATGTAAGGCGATATTACCTTTCTTGTCCGATTAGTTCGATTGCCGATATTCCCTGCCTGATTATTAGATTTATCCTACATAGAATAAAAGTTTCTGGCGGTAAAGTGCCATTCTCAACGTTTCCAACGCGACCTGTATGGCAAGCATGTCATAAAAACTGCCGTAGCATTACTGCTGCGCAAGCGTTAGTTGCTGGCGTTCAGTCATATTGTTTTTACAGGATGCTTGCATAAACTCGGGGGAATGTTGGAAGCATGGGGGTGCGATAAGGATTTGTAAGTCTTCGTCGAGTTGATGAGGGCTTGCAAGTGATTCTTAATGATTAAGTCGGAACTAATAATATGAAAAACACTATTTCCAAAGGAGGTGCATTAACAGGATGTGCTTCCTCACTGACGCTGTTGGCGGCATTGTTGTCTTCACAACATGTTGCCGCCCATGGCTATTTGAATGAACCTCCCTCCCGTGCTTTTCTTTGCCAGAAAGGTCTGAACAAAGACTGTGGCGGCGCACAGTACGAACCGCAAAGTGTGGGTGAAACTTTCAAAGGTTTCCCGAACGGTGTGGGTGGTRCTCCGGGTCAAGGCCCGATTGACGGCAAGATCGCCAGTGGCGGTATTGCACTGTTTTCCGCGGTCGATGCTCAGTCCGCTACTCGTTGGCATTTGACTGAAATCAAGGACCGTTCGCTCGATTTCGATTGGAAATACACCGCCGCACATCCTGCCACCAAGCATGAGTACTTCATTACCAAAAACGGCTGGAACCCGAATGAGCCGCTCAAACGCGCTTCTTTCGAAACCACGCCGTTTTGTTTTGTCGACGGCGGTAATGTTCTGCCGGTTTCCGGGGACAAACACGCTTGCGTGATTCCGGATGACAAGACCGGCCACCATGTGATTCTGGGTATCTGGACTGTTGGTGATACCGCTGCGGCGTTCCACAACGTCGTTGACGTCAACATTCTTGCCGAGGCCGCATTGCCTGGCGGCTGGAACTCTGTTGGCGCCATCACCCCTGCAACCACCCTGATTGCCGGGGACAAGGTCAAGGCTCGCGCCTTTACCCATAGCGGTGAAAGCGCGCAGTACAGTGTCGAGATCACCGTCGATAACGCTGATGAAGGCAAACCGGAGAACTGGTCGTTCAAGTTGGCCGAGCAGATCAACAAGACCCAGACGTTGATAAAAGCCGGCATTCGCGATGAGCAAGGCAACATCGAGCCGGTCAAAGGCATGAACAAGCTATACGCCCAGAAAGAAAGCGGCATCACTCGTTATGAAGTGGCGCTGGACATGCAGGAGGATATCGACGCTCGCATGGAGTTTGGTGGCCTGGCGCCAGAGCATGAACTGGTGAAAGGCGTTGGCAAGGTCGCGGTCCCGATCGTCAACAACCGCACGATGATCATCGAAGCGACCATTTTCGATGACAGCAACAAGCAAGTGGGTTTCACCCGGCAACAGGTGGCGGCACAGAGCAACACTGTACTGAATGTCGATGTACGTTCTGCACCGGGCAAGCATGGCGTGAAGCTGGTGGGCACCACGGAAGACGGTCGTACCACTCGTCAAGCCTTCGAAGAAACCCAATTCACCGGCGAGGGCGGTGCGCAAGAGTACGACTTCGAGTTCCCGAATAATGTTCGCCAATACACCGCGGGGACCAAGGTACTGCAGCCTAAAAACGGTTTGGTTTATGAGTGCAAACCATTCCCTTATTCGGGTTACTGCATGCAATACAGTGAAACGGCACAAGGTTTCGAGCCGGGTTACGGCAGTGACCTGCACTGGCTTTCTGCTGTCATTATTATCTGGGCACTGGCCAGTGGTTTTTATGTGTCGCTGTTTGAAGTGGATGTATCGGTCAAGGAATGGGTAGCCTTTGTTAATGTGTCGTTGACAACCGCGTTTTTGCCTTTTTTCGCTTTAAGACTTTATCTTTCTTCGAGTGGGCGTCGTTCTGATACTGGGCGATATCGGACGGTGAGCGAAGTGTTGGCGTTATGCGTGCATCGGCTTATTTATCTGGCCGTTAGTGTGGTGTTGGTGACGGGTGTGCTCATGATGGACCGTGCCATTAATGTTTTTGATCTCTTTTCTATTCCTCAACCTCTGGAAGACCCTTACTGGATTCTACTGTTTCTGACGATTCATATTTGGGCGTGTCTCGTACTGGCAGTGTTGATTGCCTTGCACATTACTGCGGTCATCAAACATGAAGTATCGGGACGCCGTGTGCTTGTAAACATGTGGTTTCACCGCTGAATGGGCAAGCCATTGACGCTGGACTCTTTATTCACGGCAATGTCCACAGGCTGGCCAACGCTGCTCGGGGCCATCCTGTGGATATTGCCGCTGGGGTACGGCGTTTACCTGTTTGCCAACGAACAGACGCTACGCGATGAGTCATCTATGCAAGCCGAGCGGCCGGTACGGCTGCCACCGGATACGCAACCGATGCCTGAATTCAACCCTGACGCTATCGCGACGGTGATGGGGCTGTCCACGCAAACGGCAACACTGCGCAGTGCTGAACCGCTGACCTTGCGCGCCAGTTTTGTCTCCAGCACCGGGCTTTCGCGGGCGTTGCTGGCGGGTGCTGACGGTGAACGTTTGTATCAGGTCGGCGACAGCTTGCCCGGCGGCAGTGTGCTGCGGCGGGTTGAAGTGTCCAGGGTGGTGCTGTGGCGCAAAGGTCGCGAGGAGTTGCTGGCCCTGCAACCCGCTACCGAGCGCACCTTGTTGACGATCAAACCTGCCGACACCCGATCCKATCCCGCACCTGCCCTTATTCACTTTCGGCCAACCGCTGATTTGCCAAAGAGTCACTGAATGAACCGCTCGAATTGTTTTCGCACCTACGGCGCACTGCTGCGCGCCCTGGGCATTGCAGTCCTGTTGCTCTCGGGTTGGGTAGCGGCTGAAGAACAGCGTTGGCAACTGGCGATGAACAACGCTGAACTAAGGGACGTCGTTGCCGAAATGTCGTCGATTCTGGACACGACCGTGATCCTCGACCCCAAGGTTCAAGGGCGAATCACGGTCATGTCCGGACAAGCGCTGGATCGCGAGGGCGTCCGACGGTTGTTCTATTCGGTACTCGATGCTCACAACTTCACGGTGATCGATCAAGGCGACCGAATACTCATCACACCGGTTGCCGAAGCCAAGACCCGTGCCAGTCAGGGGGACCCGCGCACGTCTCGCGATGGACAGTTCGTGACCGAGGTCATCGCCCTCGGTGCCAGCTCGGCTGCTGACCTGGCCGGTCTGGTCCGACCGCTGGTCTCGACCAATGGCTATGTGGGGCCGTCGGTCTCGGCCAACGCGCTGGTGGTCACCGATACCGCGAGCAATGTTCGGCGGATTGGGCAAGTGGTACGGCAACTTGATTCCGGGGCGAAAAATGCTCATACCATTGTTGTGCTACGCCATGGTCTGGCAGCCGATATCGCCACAGTGATGGAGGCGTCACTGGGCAAGTCCGGAGCCGAGGCCGGAAGCCTGGTGATTCCGGACCCCCGGGCCAATCGCCTGGTGGTTGTCGGGCCGCCGGTAGCGCGCGAGCGCCTGGTCCGGTTGGCCCGCTCGCTGGACATTCCGGCGACGACCAAACTTGATAACGCTCGGGTGATCCGTTTGCACCACAGCGATGCCAAGCAGTTGGCCGAGGTGCTGGATGCACTGGGGCAGGGGTTCAAGCCACAGTCGAGTAGCCGCGGTTCAAAAGAACCGGTATCGGCCACGCCGGTCATGGTAAAGGCCGACGAACGCCAGAATGCACTGGTGATTTTCGCCGATCCCGCGCAATTGCGGACGTTGGAGAACATCGTTCGTGAACTGGATCAACCGCGTGCCCAGGTGCTGATTCACGCAGCCATCGTGGAGATTTCCGGTGACATCGTCGAAGCGCTTGGTGTGCAGTGGGGGCTGGACAGTGGAAGCGCGAAAGGGATCATCAACTTTCCGGGGACCGGGGTTCCGGTGCTTGGCGGGTTCAATGTCGACGACAAGAACCCGGCCCCGGAAGGTTCATTGCTGCGGCTCGGTGGCGGCAATTTTGGCGCACTGATTTCAGCTCTGGCCAGTAACAGCCGCAGCAACCTGCTGTCGACGCCGAGCCTGCTGACCCTGGACAACCAGGAAGCAGAAATCATCGTCGGCCAGAACGTACCGTTCAAGACCGGCTCCTACGCCACCAACAGCAGCGGTGCAGACAACCCCTTCACCACGGTTGAGCGCAAGGATGTCGGGATCAGCCTGAAGATTCGTCCGCACATCAACGAAGGTTCGATCCTGCGTCTGGAGGTCGAACAGGAGATCTCCGACATCGCGCCTTCGGTGTCCGGTGTGGATTCTTCCGACCTGATTACCAACAAGCGTGCCCTCAAAAGCACGATCCTCGCCAACGATGGCGAAATCATCGTGATCGGCGGCCTCATCAAAGACAGCGTTCGAACCCAGGAAAGCGGGGTGCCGGTGTTGCGCAGCATTCCTTATCTCGGTGCGCTGTTTCGCTGGACGAAAGACACCCAGACCAAAAGTAACCTGATGGTGTTTTTGCGCCCGACCATCGTGCGCACCCGGCAGGATATCGCCGAAATCAGCGAGGACCGCTACAAGGCCTTGCGGGATCTGAGTCAACCGACGGCTCGCCAGAACCATTCGTTGTTACTGCCCGATGATCCGCATCAGCTATTCGACGAGGCCCGTGAGCGCCGCGCCCCATGACGAGCCTGACGGGTTACATCGAGCAGCTGCCATTCGGTTTCGCCCGGCGCTTGGGGGTGTTGCTGGAAGGTTCGGGCGAGGCGTTGAGCCTGTCGATCCGCAGCGATACGCCGTTGACCGCACTGGCGGAAGTTCGGCGTGTGACGGGGCGCGATCTACCTGTTCAGGTCCTTGAACCTGCGATGTTCGCGACACGGCTGGCGAGCGCTTACGGCGTAGGTCAAAGCGCCGCCGAACAGGTCGCCCAAGGGCTGGACGAAGAACTCGATCTGTTGAGCCTGGCCGATCAGCTTCCGCAGACCGCCGACCTGCTCGAACAGGACGGTGACGCGCCGATCATCCGGCTGATCAATGCGTTGCTCAGTGAGGCGGTGCGCGAAAAAGCCTCGGATGTTCACCTGGAAACCTTCGAGCAGTACCTGTTGGTGCGGATGCGGGTGGATGGGCAATTGCGTGAGGTACTCAGACCCCGGCGTGAGTTGGCCAATTTGCTGGTGTCACGGATCAAGGTCATGGCTCGCCTCGATATCGCTGAAAAGCGCGTGCCGCAGGACGGTCGCATTGCGCTGCGCCTGGCCGGGCATGAGGTCGATGTGCGGGTCTCGACTCTGCCGTCTGCGCATGGCGAGCGAGTGGTGTTGCGACTGCTCGACAAACAAGCCGGACGCCTCGACTTGCAGCGCCTGGGTATGCCGCCCGACACCCTGGCACGCTTTCAGCGGATTCTTGGCAGGCCCCACGGGATTTTCCTGGTGACCGGCCCTACCGGCTCCGGCAAGACCACCAGCCTGTATGCGGCGCTGGCCAGTCTCAACGACCAGACGCGCAATATTCTCACGGTGGAGGATCCGATCGAGTATCACCTGCCGGGGATTGGCCAGACGCCGGTCAATCCAAAGGTCGAGATGACGTTCGCCCGGGGCCTGCGGGCGATTCTGCGCCAGGACCCGGATGTGGTGATGGTCGGTGAAATCCGGGACCGGGAAACCGCCGAAATTGCCGTGCAGGCGTCGTTGACCGGACACCTGGTGTTATCGACCTTGCACACCAACAGCGCGGTTGGCGCGGTCACCCGGTTGCTGGACATGGGCGTCGACGCCTACTTGCTGGCGTCGTCGTTGATCGGTGTGCTCGCCCAGCGCTTGTTACGAACCCTCTGTCCACACTGCAAGCACGCCTATGAAGCCGATGCTGTCGACTGCCAGAGCTTGGGCGTTGCCGGCGACCGTACTGTGCGGCTATTCAAGGCCAGCGGATGCGCCCGATGCCAACAGGGTTACCGGGGGCGGGTCGGCATGTACGAGTTGATCAGCATGAGCCCGACGCTGTCCGCGCTGGTTCATCAGGGCGCCAGTGAACAGGCGTTGGCGGACGAGGCGCGGACGCTGTCGCGCAGCCTGTTCCAGGACGGTCAGCGGCTGGTGCTTGAGGGTGTCACCAGTCTCGATGAATTGCTGCGCGTCAGCCAGGAGGACTAGCCGGTGCCGGGATTCGAATACCGCGCCCAGGACCGCAGTGGCCGTCAGTCCCGAGGTGTGCTGGAGGCCGACAGCCCACGGCATGCCCGGCAGATGTTGCGTGAACGGGGTTTGTTACCCAGTCACGTCGGCGAGGCGAAATACCAGGGCACTCGGGCGGGGATTTTTGCGAATGCCGTGAAGCTGAGCTCCGGCGAACTGGCGCTGCTGACGTTGCAGTTATCCACGCTGATCCAGGCCGGTCTGCCCCTCGAGGAGGCCTTGCGAGCGGTTGCGGCGCAGAGCGAAAAGCGCAAGGTCAACGCCTTGCTCTCAGCGGTGCGGGCGCGAGTGATGGAAGGTTATGCATTGGCGGCGGCGCTGGGTGGATTTCCCCGGGCGTTCCCCGAACTGTTTCGCGCCACCATCGCGGCAGGTGAGCGCTCCGGGCATCTGGGTCATGTGCTTGAACAGTTGGCGGCCTACACGGAGGCTCGTCAGGCGTCGCGTCAGCGAATTCAGCTGGCGCTGGTTTACCCGATGATTCTGATGGTCGCTTCGCTGGCCATCGTCGGCTTCCTGCTCGGCTATGTGGTGCCGGATGTGGTGAAGATTTTCGTCGACAGCGGTCAGCCGTTACCGCTGCTGACCCGGGGCATGATTCTGCTCAGCGACGGTCTGCGTCGTCATGGCCTGACTCTGTTGGGGCTGTTGTCGGTGTTGGTATTCCTGGGGCGTTGGGCGTTGGTCCAGCCACCTCTGCGTGTGCRCTGGCACGCACTGGTGTTGCGTTTGCCGTTGTTGGGTGGAGTGTTGCGGGCCATGGAGGCGGCGCGTTTTGCCAGCACCCTGGCGATCCTCGGCAAGAGCGCGGTGCCGTTGGTCGATGCCCTGGAAATCGCTGCTGCCGTCATTGGCAACCTGACGATTCGCACGCGCATGCGTGATGTTGCGCGTTCGGTACGTGAGGGCGGCACCCTGACCCATGGCCTGGAACAAGGCGGCGATATACCGCCGATGATGTTGCACATGATCGCCAGTGGCGAGCGTGCCGGTGAACTCGACAGCATGCTGGCGAGGGCTGCCGAGCAGCAGGAAAAGACCCTGGCAGCGCGCATCGCGCTGGTTGTCAGCCTGTTCGAGCCGGTCATGTTGGTGCTGATGGGCGGCGTCGTGCTGCTGATCGTCATGGCCATTCTTTTACCCATTCTTAGCCTGAACCAACTGGTGAGTTGATCGATGAATCCTGTCCGTAATACTTCAGCCAAGCGTCAGCGTGGCTTTACCCTGATCGAAATCATGGTGGTGGTGGTCATCATCGGTGTGCTGGGCGCCATCGTCGTGCCGCAGTTCATGAGCCGGCCCGATCAGGCCAAGGTCACCGCGGCCCGCACCGACATCCTGGCGATCTCCACCAGCCTTGAAATGTACCGCCTCGACAACTTCAGCTACCCCACCACCCAGCAAGGGCTGGAAGCGTTGGTCAAACGGCCGCTGGGCGCACCGGTACCGAGAAACTGGAGTCCGCAGGGTTATCTCAAAAGTCTGCCGGTGGACCCTTGGGGAACGCCGTATCAGTACCTCAATCCCGGGGTGAATTCGCTCGATGGCGGCTATGACCTGTACTCCTTTGGCGCTGACGGTGTGTCCGGTGGCGAAGGCCATGGGGCAGACATCGGCAACTGGGGAGATTGACCGATGCGTCAGGCGTGYCGGGGTTTCACTCTATTGGAGTTGATGGTGGTCATGGTGTTGATCGGCGTGCTGTTGGGCATGGCGGGTCTGGCCATCGGCAATCACCCGGCGCGTCTGGCCCGGCAGGAGGCCAACGGTTTGATCCAGTTGTTGCAGACGCTGCGTGAGCAGGCGGTGCTTGAAGGACGTGAGTATGGCCTTCGGCTGGAGCCCGAGGGTTATCAGGTGCTGGGTCTCGATGGCCAGGACTGGCGCCCGGCAGGCCGCGCTTATAGTTTACCGGAAGGCTTGCAGCTGCGTCTGGAGCAATCTGGCCAAATGTCGACGCTGGCGGGGCGTCCCGGTCAACCGCACCTGGTGTTGCTCAGCAGTGATGAAAGCACTGCGTTCACCTTGCACCTGCAAGCCGGTCAGCAATCGTTGATCAGCCTCTCCAGTGATGGTTTGAACGAGGCGGCCCTTGATGAGTAAGAGAAAGCCCGCGCCGCCGCGCCAGGCACACCGTGGCTTTACCCTGTTGGAAATCATGATCGCGCTGGTTGTCTTTGCGACGTTGGCGGCGGCAGTGATGGCGGCCAGTCAATACGCCCTCAAGCAGAATGCTCGATTGGAGGAGCAGTTGTGTGGGACCTGGCTGGCTGACAATCACTTGAGCGAATTGCAACTGGGGCCCGCACCGGCTCAAGGGCACGAATACCTGAGCCGACACTTCGACCGACGCGACTGGAGCCTGAGCCAGACCGTCACCCCGGTGGCCGATTCGCGTTTGCTGAAGGTCGAACTCAGTGTCAGCCGTTCAGGCAGCGATCGGGTCGTACACCGAACGACGGGTTGGATTGGCGCCCGTGATGAATAAGCAGCATGGCTTCACCTTGCTCGAACTGGTGATCGCCATGGCGATATTCGCCTTGCTTGGCTTGGCCAGCTGGCGGCTGTTCGATGGCGTGGTCCGTGCTGAACGCAGCAGTTCATCCCATGAGCGCGACATGCGTGGGTTGCAACGCGCCATCGCCGTGATCGAACGTGATGCCTTGCAGGTAACGGCGCAGCCTGTGGTGCTGCAGCAAAACGTTTTGCAGTTGCAGCGCGGCAACTGGCGTAATCCGTTGGATGAGCCGCGTAGCGAGTTGCAGAACGTCACTTATCGTCTCGACAAGGGGACGTTGTGGCGTGAAAGCCAACCCCCTGATCAGCCGCTGGTGCAGCGGCAAAAACTCCTCACCGGGGTGCGCGAATTGCGTTGGCGGCTCTATGATCAGAGTGGTTGGCGCAGCGAGAGACCGCCCGGTGCCGGTAAGTCAGTTTCCGCGCCGAAGGCTTTGGAAATCACCTTTTCAACGGAGCGCTTCGAGTCGATTCGCCGGGTCTTGCTGTTGCCTGGGAGCGCGTCATGAGTYGGCAACGCGGCGTCGCGCTGCTCAGTGTGTTGCTGGTCATGAGCCTGGCGTTGCTGCTGACGGGCGGGATGCTGCGCAACCATCGGCTGGTGGTCAAAAGCACCGCGCAACAGCTTCATCACGTGCAACTGCGCCAACTGGGTTTTTCCGGTGAACGCTGGGCCTTGCAGCGGTTGCGCCACCCTGAGGTGCAAGCGTCCCGTAGCGTCAATCTGGCGCAAGCGTGGGCGCAGGCCACGCCGCCGTTCGAGGTCGAGGGCGGGACGCTGTACATCCAGGTCGAAGACCTGGCCGCGCGCTTCAACCTTTCTGCACTGCTGACCGGCGGGCAAATCGATCCGCTCACGCAACAGCGTTGGGTGCGTCTGCTGGCCCTGCTGCAGATCCGCAATCCAGACCTCGAAAGTCTCGCAACCTCGCACTTCGGCGCGCTGACAGACCTCAGTCAATTGCGCGTGTGGCCGGGCGTTGACGGCGGGGTGCTGCGGCGCTTGCAGCCAATGGTGGCCCTGCTGCCCGGGAACGCCAGCCTGAACATCAATACCGCGTCGGCGCAGCAACTGATGACACTCGACGGTGTGAGCGAAACGTTGGCCCGGGCGTTAGTGCAACAGCGTCCGGCCGAGGGCTATCGCTCGGTGCAGGCATTTGTCGAGGACCCTCTGCTCGCCGGGCTTGAGCTGGGCAGCCATGGCCTGGGGCTGGGCAGTCGCTGGTTTCGGATCACGGTAGAYGTGGCCGTTGGGCAAAGCCGTCTGCAACTGGTCAGCGAAGTGGAACTCGACGCCAAAACCCGGCAGGTGAACGTCGTGCAACGACGGTTCCTGACCTCACTGACAAGCGAGTCCTCGTCATGAACACCTGGCTTTACCTCACCCCCGAAGGGGCGGTGCAACCTTGCGCGCAATGGCTCTGCTGCCTGGTCTCTGCCTCGAATGAGCGGTCGCTCCTTTCGCTTGCCGATGCGGCCAAACAGTTATCAGGGCAGGCTGTCCATCTGGTGTTGCCGATGGAGATGTGCGGCTGGCTACGTACCGAAAAATGGCCCTCGCGACGTCGCCCTGACGCTCAGGCCATTGCGTTCGCCATCGAAGATCAACTGAGCGAAGACCTTGAGACGCTGCACCTGAGCATCGGCCCGCGTGACTCGCAGGGGCGCTATCCGGTGCTGTTGCTCAACAAACAACGCTTTGCAGCGTTGCTGGCGCTGGTGGCTGAACTGGGAATTGCCGTCAGCACCGTACAGGTCGATGCCGACCGTTTACCCCATGATCAGGCCTATGGCGTGTGGTGGTTGGGGCGCTGGCTCCTTGGCGGCGCATTGGATGTTCGTCTGGCGGTGTCGGCGCACGGGCTGGCTGCGATCAGTCCACAGCTGCCTGAGCCCATCTGCTGGCTGGACGAGGGGTTTGCAGCGCTGCACAGCCAGACGGGGGCGGGGTCTGCGATCAACCTGCTGCACGGTGAGTTTCGTCGGGAGCGCCGGCGTTTTCCCTGGTCGACGGCACTGATCTCGGCAGCGTTGTTGTTCACTCTGGGGTGGGGAAACACACTCGCACGCAGCCACTTTTTCGAGGCTCAGGCCCAACGCTTGTCAGACCAGAGCGAACAACGTTTCAGGGCCTTGTATCCAGAGCAGACACGTATCGTTGATCTTTCGGCGCAACTCAAGGCGCTGCAAAAACAGACTCGTATCAGTGCACAGGACACGCAGATCGCCCGTTTGTTGAAGCTGACCGAGCAGGTGATCGGTGCAAGCAGTGTTGAAGTGCAACGCATCGAATACCGTGTCGGCGATGGTTGGAAACTGCAACTCACGGCAGGCAGTTTTGCCGAACTCGAACAACTGCGCGAGCGTGGCCAGCGCAGCGGATTGCCGATCAGTCTGGGCAGCGCAAGCAAGGTTCAGGACCGGGTCCAGGCACTGCTGACATTGGAGAATCGCTCATGAAGCTCAACACACCGAAGCTGCCGGTTAGTGTGGCTCAGACCTGGAATCGGCTGGCACCGCGCGACCGACAGGCGCTGAGTGTCCTGGCGGTAGCGCTCGTTGCCGTACTGGCGTTCGTCGGGTTGTGGCAGCCATCCCAGCAGCGGCTGGCAGTGGCCGAGCGTTTGTATCAGCAGCGGCTGGTTCAGGCCGGGGAAGTCGCTCGCGCTCAAGCCCCCAGTGCTCGGGCGGCTGGGGCTGCGCCCCTGTCCACGCAACTCAGTGAGCGCGCAATCGCCGACGGCCTCGACCTGCAACAGCTGGAGGTGCAAGGCGATCTTCTGCGCCTGACGCTGCGCGGTGATGCGCGGGCGTTATTGGCCTGGCTGCATCGAACCGAACTGGAGGGCGCGACCTTGCAATCACTGACACTGGACAAGCAAGGTCAAGCGCTGGAGGCGCAGGTGGTGGTGCAGGGTTCCTGACGTGCAGGCCTCACGCCGGTTGGTTGTTTGGCAGCAATGGCAAGCGGGCCAGTTTCAACGCCACCAGCAGCGCAATCACCAGCAACCCGCCGATGAACAGGCCGATGCCATTCCAGCCGCCCAGGTGCCAGAACACCCCGCCCGCCGTGCCGGCGATACTTGACCCGGCGTAGTAGCTGAACAGGTACAGCGACGAGGCCTGGCCCTTGGCTTTGGTCGCGCGACGACCGATCCAGCTGCTGGCCACCGAGTGCGCGGCGAAGAAGCCGAAGGTGAAGATCAACATGCCGATGATCACCAGCGGCAATGGCGTGAACAGGGTCAGCGCAAGGCCTGCGAGCATCAGCACGATGGTTGCCCACAAGACTTTGCGCCGGCCAAGCTTGTCGGCCAATGCGCCGATTTTCGCCGAGCTGTAGATGCCCGACAGGTAGACCACCGAGAGCAAGCCGACGAAAGCCTGATCCATGTGATACGGCTCGGCCAGCAGGCGATAGCCGATGTAGTTGAACAGTGTGACGAACGCGCCCATCAGCACGAACGCTTCGAGGAACAACCACGGCAGCCCGGCGTCGCGAAAGTGCATGGTGAAACCGTCGAGCAAGCTGCGCGGATGCATCGAGCGGGAGCGGAAGTTGCGCGACTCGGGGAGAATTTTCCAGAACACCGTCGCGGCAATCAGCGCCAGTCCACCGATGATCAACATCGCGGTGTGCCAGTTAACGAAGTCGATCAATACGCCGACGATCAGCCGGCCGCACATCCCGCCAATCGCGTTGCCGCCGATGTACAACCCCATCGCCAGGCCGATGTGTTGTGGATGAATCTCTTCACTCAGGTAAGTCATGGCCACCGCCGCCAGCCCGCTGAGAGACAGCCCGACCAGTGCACGCATTACCAGCACGCCCTGCCAGCTCGGCATCATCGCACTGGCTATGGTGCACAACGCTGCCGCGAACAGCGCCGCAACCATCACCGGTTTCCGGCCGATGCGGTCGGAAACCGGGCCGGTGATCAGCAGGCCGATGGCGAGCATCCCGGTGGCCACCGACAGGATCAGGCTGCTCTGCGCCGCGTTGATCGAAAACTCACGGGAGAACAGCGGCATCATCGGCTGCACGCAATAGAGCAGGGCGAAGGTCGCAAAGCCGCCGGAGAACAGCGCCAGCACCGTGCGCATGAACATCGGCGTGCCTTTTTCGATGTACACGTCATTGCGTTGGGCGACCACATCGTCCAGCGCGGTAGGCGGCAATTCATGGGCGAGCGGGGCGACAGCAGTTTTCACGGAGGACCTCGGGAGGGCACGGCCAGGCAGGCAATGGAAAAATCATATAGCTGGCTAATGTTTCTATCCAATATATTGTTCGACCTGTTTGATAGGTTTAACGACCTAATGGAGTTTTCATGGAATTGCGCCATCTGCGCTACTTCATCGCCGTCGCCGAAGAACTGCACTTCGGCCGCGCCGCACAGGTGCTGGGTATCTCCCAACCGCCCTTGAGCCAGCAGATTCAGGTGCTGGAGCAGGAAGTCGGTGCACGTTTATTCGAGCGTACCAATCGTCGGGTCGAGCTCAGTGAAGCCGGTCGGCTGTTCCTCGAAGAGGCTCGGCTGGTGCTGGCCCAGGTCGACAAGGCTGCCGACGTCGCCCGTCGAGCCCAACTTGGCGAGTTGGGGGAACTGAAGATCGGCTTCACCTCGTCGGCACCGTTCAACTCGACGATCCCGCAGGCGATCTTCGCGTTTCGCCAGCGCTTCCCGGCCGTGCATTTGAACCTGCGGGAAATGAGCAGCACTCAGGTCGCCGAGGCGCTGGTGGATGAGTCGATTCAGGTCGGGATCATGCGGCCATTGCCGCTGCCGGATTCGCTGGAGGTGGTCGAGTTGACGCGTGAACCCTTGGTGGCCGTGCTCAGCTCCAAGGATCCGCTGGTGATCGGCAGCGAGGACGGGTTGTTTCTGTCGGCATTGGCCCACGAACCTTTCGTGTTCTTCCCACGCAGCTACGGCAGCGGTCTATACGCGCAACTGCTGAGCCTGGCACGCGACGCCGGGTTCAGCCCGCACTTCACCCAGGAAGCCGGCGAGGCCATGACCATCATCGGCCTGGTGGCAGCAGGGCTCGGGGTGTCGGTGTTGCCGGCGTCTTATCAGCGCATGCGCATCGACGGCGTGGTCTATCGGCCCTTGCTCGATCCGCTGGCGATGTCAGCCGTGTGGCTGGTGCAGCGCAAGGACCAGAAGTCGCCGATGGCCAAGGCGTTTGTCGAGTTGCTGACGCGTAAGGTTGAGGTGACGTAGCAGATACAGGGCGATGACAAGCTTAAGAGACTCCGGGGGTAACATATGACCTGTAGCAGCTGGCGAAGCCTGCGTTCGGCTGCGAAGCAGTCGTC
>NZ_JBFTLU010000019.1:0-25055 GCF_056396605.1 Pseudomonas sp. 05T35 | reverse complement strand
GACCTTGCCCGGCGTCACCGGCGCAGGCGGGTTGCAAGCGCTGATCAAGGGCGGCATGCCGGTGGCCGGTGAGCGGCTGGTGATTGCCGGCAGTGGTCCGCTGCTGCTGGCCAGCGCCGCTACCGCGAAAAAGGCGGGCGCTCAGGTTCTGCAGATTGCCGAACAAGCGCCACTGAGTGCGGTCGCCGGGTTCGCCTTGCAACTGCGCAAATGGCCGGCCAAAGGCCTGCAAGCGGTTCAACTGTTCGATCGTCACTACCGCTGCGACAGTCATGTCCTTGAAGCCTATGGCGACAGTCACCTGCAAGGCGTTCGCCTGAACTGTCAGGGGCGGATCGTCGACATCCCCTGCGAGCGGCTGGCCTGCGGCTTCGGCCTGATCCCCAATACCCAATTGGCCCAAGCGCTGGGCTGCGAATTAAAGGACGACGCAATTGCCGTCGACACCAGCCAGCTCAGTAGCCTGAACGGGCACTATGCGGCGGGCGAATGCACAGGTTTCGGAGGCAGTGAGCTGGCGCTGGTCGAAGGCGCCATCGCCGGGCTGATGGCCGTCGGCGAAGTGCAGCAGGCCCGCACACTCTGGCCGCGACGGCAGCGCTGGCAAGCGTTCGCCGATCAGTTACGGCGCAGCTTTGCCCTGCGCGATGAACTCAAACAGCTGGCAACGCCTGACACGCTGGTCTGCCGTTGTGAAGACGTGGCGCTGTCGGCGCTCAAGACTTGCACCGGCTGGAACCAGGCCAAACTGCACACCCGCTGCGGCATGGGCGCCTGCCAGGGGCGAGTCTGTGGTGCAGCGACCCGTTACCTGTTCGACTGGCCACAACCGGCGCCACGCCCGCCGTTTTCCCCAACGCGCATCGACACGCTGTTGCAGCTTGCCGAGCTTCCCAATGGCGCGTCCGTCACCGTAGAGTAAGGCCCTCATCCTTGCGGGCCGCCACCTGATGACGTTCCCCTTGCCACTGCCCTGCCCCCGCGATCTGCCCGAGCTATTGGGCAGTTTGCAACTGATCACTCCGCTGCTCGATGCCATGCCCGGCGTGGTGTTCTTCATCAAGGACACCGCCGCCCGCTACGTGCTGATCAATCAGACCCTGGCCCAGCGCTGTGGCGCCAAAGACCCCAACGCGCTTCTTGGCAAGACGGCTGAGCAGGTATTTCCCTCGCACTTCGGCCCGCATTACACCGAGCAGGACCGGCGAGTACTGAGTGACGGCAGCCCGTTGAGCGATCAGCTGGAATTGCACCTTTATCCCGGACGCGAACCTGGCTGGTGCCTGACCCACAAACTGGCGCTGCGCGATGCTCAGGGCAGCATCATCGGCATGGCGGGGATTTCCTACGATCTGCTCGCACCCCAGTCCAGTCATCCGGCTTACGAAAAACTCGCGGCGGTCGACGGGCATATCCGCGAGCATTACGCGCAACACATCGCCCTCGGTGAGCTCACGGCCCTCAGCGGGTTTTCCGTGGCGCAACTGGAGCGCCTGTGCAAACGGATCTTCCAGCTGACACCCCGGCAGATGATTCACAAGGCACGCCTGGGCGCGGCCACGCAGCTGCTGTCGGGCGAGCTGCCGATCACCGAGATCGCCCTGCGTTGCGGCTACACCGACCACAGCGCCTTCAGCCGCCAGTTCAAGGCGCTCACCGGCGTGTCCCCTTCGCAGTATCGCGATAACCATCGCTGACTGTTACCCGTTACTGCGCACCCCGCCAAACCTTGCTCCCTTTTGTGACATGGCACCCATCGTCGAGGTGTTCGTCCTTGCCGCGTATGCCCCTGGCTTGAATCTGCGTCGCTGGCGGCTGGCGTCTGTTTCGGGCCTCGCAGACCGTCGAAGGTTTAACCCGATGTGGCTTGCGGTTTTTTGGCACATCCAGTGCATATCAAATATCGTATACGAAATTCTAAATACACATTTGATAAGAACTGCCCAACGCTCGACACCATCCGACAACGAGGCCCCTTATGAAAAATCCTGCACCCGCCGTCTTCATTACCGCCCTGCTGAGCAGCGCGTTCATCGCCCAGGCCCAGGCCGACAAACTCGACGACATCATCGAGTCCGGCAGCTTGCGTTGCGCGGTCACCCTGGACTTCCCGCCGATGGGTTTTCGCGATGAGAAGAACACCCCGGCCGGCTTCGATGTCGACTACTGCAATGACCTGGCAAAAACCCTCGGGGTCAAAGCCGAGATTGTCGAGACGCCGTTCCCTGACCGAATCCCGGCACTGGTTTCCGGCCGCGCCGACGTGATCGTCGCCTCCACCTCCGACACCCTGGAGCGGGCCAAGACCGTGGGCATGACCATTCCCTACTTCGCCTTCCAGATGGTGGTGCTGACCCGCAGCGACGCCGGGATCAAATCCTACGATGACCTCAAGGGCCATTCGGTGGGCGGCCCGGCCGGCACGTTCGAAGCCATCGCACTGGAAAACGACGTGAAGAAATGGGCCAACGCCAAGGGTGCTTTCCATGCCTATCAGTCGCTGGCCGACGCGGTGCTTGCGCTGAGCCAGGGGCAGATCGACGCGACGACCGTGACCTCGACGGTCGCCTCATCGCTGATCAAGTCCGGCAAGTATAAAAACCTCAGCGTCGCCGGCACCGCGCCGTATGACATCGACTATGTGTCGCTGGGCGCCAAGCGCAATGAGTTCGGCCTGATCAACTACCTGAACCTGTTCGTCAATCACCAGGTGCGCTCCGGGCGGTATCAGGAGCTGTTCGCGCAATGGGTCGGCGGCACCGCGCCACAGCTGACGGCCAGCGGTGTGTATCGCTAAGGACTGCATAGCCGAGGGGACAGGCTGGCCCTGAATGTCAGTCAAGTGCAGAACCTGTGGCGAGGGAGCTTGCTCCCGCTGGGGCGCGAAGCGGCCCTGAAAATGGGACTGCTACGCAGTCCAGCGGGAGCAAGCTCCCTCGCCACAGGTTCTGCGTTTAGCCGATAGATATTCAGGACAAACCCGGCCCCCAAATCAGTTGAAAACCAAGGAACTCCTTTGATGTTCGACTACACCTTCCATTGGCGCGCCGCCTTCCAGGCGTTGCCGGAAATGCTCGACGGCGCGCGGATCACTCTGGAAATCGCGGTGCTGTCGATGTTGGCCGGCACGCTGATCGCCATGTTCCTGGCCCTCGGCCAACTGTCCGACAAGCGCCTGCTGCGGGCGATGGCCGCCAGTTGGGTGTCGATTGCACGCAACACGCCAGCCCTGTTCCAGGTGTACATCCTGTACTTCGGCCTCGGCGCCTTTGGCATTCACATGGGCTCATGGCTGGCGTTGCTGATCGGCATCACCTTCAACAACGCCGGCTACCTGGCGGAGACTTTTCGCGGTGGCCTCAACGCCGTGCCGGAAACCCAATTGCGCGCCGCCCGCTCGCTGGGCATGAGCGCACCGAAGGCTTATCGGCTGGTGGTCCTGCCGCAATTGCTGCGCGTGGTGTTTTACCCACTGACCAATCAAATGGTCTGGGCCTTGCTGATGACGTCACTGGGCGTGGTGGTCGGCCTGACCAGCGACCTCACCGGCGTAACCCAGGCGCTGAACGTGAAGACCTTTCGCACCTTCGAGTTCTTCGCCATCGCCGCCGTCCTCTACTTCGTCCTGGCCAAGCTGGTGGTGTTGATCGCCCGCCTGCTGGCCTGGCGTTTGTTTCGGTACTAGGAGGTCTGCATGTACACCTCAAGTTTTACCTCGGGCGACTTCCTCTACCTGCTGCAAGGTGCCGGCACCACGCTGTTGCTGACGTTCTGGGCGATGTTGATCGGCACGTTGCTGGGGGTCGCGTGTGGCCTGGTTCGGGCCTTGCTGCCACGTGTGAGTCTGCCGCTGGCCTGGGTGCTGGACGTGTTTCGCAGCGTGCCGTTGCTGATCCAGTTTGTGCTGCTCAACTCGTTCAAGTCGATCGTCGGCCTGAACTGGAGCGCGTTCACCGTGGCCTGCGTGATCCTCGGCGCCTACTCCACCGCCTACTGCGCAGAAATCGTCCGCGGCGGCGTGCTCTCGGTACCGTTGAGCACGCGGCGGGCCGCCCGTTCGCTGGGCCTCAGTCACCGCCAGGACTTGCTGCACATTGTCCTGCCGATGGCTACGCGGGTGGCGTTTCCGGGCTGGATCAACCTGACACTGGCGGTCATGAAAGACACCTCGCTGGTGCTCTGGATCGGCATCGTCGAATTGCTGCGCGCTTCGCAAACCATCGTCACCCGGCTCCAGGAACCGTTGTTCGTCCTGGCCCTGGCCGGCCTTATCTACTACGTCATGAGCCTGGTGATCGCTCGTCTGGGTGCGCGGCTCGAACAGAGGTGGCAGGAAAATGATTGAGATCGAGAACGTTCGTAAATCCTTCGGCAACCTGGAAGTCGTGAAGGGGGTCGACCTGACCGTGAACAAAGGCGAAGTGCTGTCGATCATCGGCGGCTCGGGCTCGGGAAAATCGACCTTGCTGATGTGCATCAACGGCCTGGAAGCCATTCAGGCTGGGCAGATTCGCGTCGACGGCACGCCGGTGCATGCCAGTGGCACCGACCTGAACAAGTTGCGGCAGAAAATCGGCATCGTCTTCCAGCAATGGAACGCCTTCCCGCACCTCACGGTGATGGAGAACGTGATGCTCGCCCCGCGCAAGGTGCTCGGCAAAAGCCGTCAGGAGGCTGAAGAAATCGCCGTGCGCCAGCTCACCCATGTGGGACTTGGCGACAAGCTCAAGGTGTTTCCGAGCAAGCTTTCCGGCGGTCAGCAACAGCGCATGGCGATTGCCCGGGCACTGGCCATGTCGCCGGACTACATGCTGTTCGACGAAGCCACTTCTGCCCTCGACCCGCAACTGGTCGGTGAAGTGCTGGACACCATGCGCCTGCTCGCCGAGGAAGGCATGACCATGGTCTTGGTGACCCACGAAATCCGCTTCGCCCGGGATGTGTCGGATCGGGTGGCGTTCTTTCGCGACGGCAAGATCCACGAAATCGGTTCACCGGACCAGGTGATCGGCCAGCCGCAACGCGCGGAAACCGCCGACTTCCTGAAGTCGGTGTTGTAACCCACAGTCAGGCCTCAGGAGACAGTCATGCGTTCGAGCAAGATCATTCATGTGGTGAGTTGCCACGCCGAAGGTGAAGTCGGTGACGTTATCGTCGGCGGCGTCGCACCACCGCCCGGCGCAACCCTCTGGGAGCAGTCGCGCTGGATTGCCGAGGACCAGACCCTGCGCAACTTCGTGCTGAACGAGCCGCGCGGCGGCGTCTTTCGTCACGTCAATCTGCTGGTGCCGTCCAAGAACCCGCTCGCCGACATGGCGTGGATCATCATGGAACCGGCTGATACGCCGCCGATGTCCGGTTCCAACTCGCTGTGCGTAGCCACGGTACTGCTCGACAGCGGCATTTTACCGATGACCGAACCGCTGACCCGGCTGGTGCTCGAAGCCCCAGGCGGCTTGATCGAAGTGACTGCCCAGTGTCGCAACGGCAAGGCCGAGCGGGTCGAGGTGCGGAACGTGGTGTCGTTTGCCGACAAGCTCGATGCCTGGATCGAAGTCGAAGGCCTCGGCTCGCTGCAAGTCGATACTGCCTATGGCGGCGACAGCTTCGTGATCGTCGATGCCCAGCGCCTGGGCTTCTCGCTGACCGCTGATGAAGCGGCGGACCTGGTTGCCAGCGGCCTGAAGATCACTCAAGCAGCCAATGAACAATTGGGTTTCGTGCACCCGCTGAACCCGGATTGGGAGCATATTTCGTTCTGCCAGATCGCCGCGCCGCTCGACCGCACCAACGGTGTGGCCAGTGCCGCCAATGCGGTGGTGATCCGCCCCGGCAAGATCGATCGCTCGCCCTGCGGCACCGGTTGCTCGGCGCGCATGGCGGTGCTGCACGCCAAAGGCCAACTGGCAGTGGGTGAAGTGTTCATCGGGCGTTCGATCATCGGTTCCGAGTTTCGTTGCCGGATCGACAGCACCAGCGAAATCGCCGACCGTCCGGCCATTATCCCCTGCCTGTCCGGGCGCGCCTGGATCACCGGCACCCACCAGCATCTGCTCGACCCAAGCGATCCTTGGCCGGGCGGTTATCGACTGTCCGACACCTGGCCCGTCGAACTGACTATTTGAAACACCGTACCTGGCAAAACCCTTTGAACCCCACGGCACTTTCAGTGCTCAATTTAAACGTATACGAAATACTATAAAATCATCTTTGGAGGCAACATGAGCAAGCACGTTAACTGGAGCGGCGTTTTCCCTGCGGTCACTACTCAGTTCAACCCGGACTTTTCCATCGACTATGAAGGCACGCACAAGGTCATCAGCGGGCTGGTGCGTGACGGCGTGTCGGGGCTGGTGATCTGCGGCACCGTCGGCGAGAACACCTCGCTGAGCACCGAAGAAAAAATCAGCCTGGTGGAAGTCGCCAGGGACGCCGCCGCAGGTCGGGTGCCGGTGATCTCCGGTGTCGCCGAATTCACCAGCGCCAACGCCAGCAAGGTCGCCAAGGAAATCCAGCGCGTGGGCGCCGACGGCATCATGTTGATGCCGGCGCTGGTCTACTCCTCGAAGCCCTTCGAGACCGCCGCGCACTTTCGCAGCGTCGCCGCCAGCATCGACCTGCCGGTGATGGTCTACAACAACCCGCCGATCTACAAAAACGATGTCACACCGGACATCCTGATCTCCCTGGCCGACTGCGACAACGTCGTCTGCTTCAAGGATTCCTCGGGCGATACCCGGCGCTTCATCGATGTGCGCAATGAAGTCGGCGACCGTTTTGTGCTGTTCGCCGGACTCGATGACGTGGTGCTCGAAAGCATTGCCGTCGGTGCGGTGGGCTGGGTTTCCGGGATGTCCAATGCCTTCCCGAAAGAAGGCGAGACGCTGTTCCGCCTGGCCCGCGACGGCCGCTTCAAAGAGGCCATGCCGATCTACGAATGGTTCATGCCACTGCTGCACCTCGATGCCCGCCCGGACCTGGTGCAGTGCATCAAGCTCTGTGAAGAACTGATGGGTCGCGGCACAGCGCTGACCCGCCCGCCTCGCCTGGGTCTGCTTGACCACGAGCGCAGCGAGGTCGAGACGCTGGTCAAGGCCGCGCTCGCCAATCGCCCGAGCTTGCCGGACGTCGGTCTGTAACCGCCCCTCCCCACTGCCGCGCTCGGCATCGAGCGCGGCCATGCCGAGCATTTTTTATGTCTGCCATTATCGGCCACAACTTTATCGGCTTCGGCCGTAGCGCCGCAGGTGATCAGGTCCTGCACAGCGTCGACGCCCACAGCGGTGAACCGCTGCCCTATGGCTTTAGCCAGGCCAGCACCGAGGAAATCGACAACGCCGCCCACTGCGCTGCCAGGGCCTACCCGATTTATCGCAACCTGCCGGCCAGTGTCCGCGCCGGTTTTCTCGAGACCATCGCCGAAGAAATTGACGCACTGGGCGATGACTTCATCGCCATCGTCTGCCGCGAGACGGCCTTGCCCGCTGCGCGAATTCAGGGCGAACGGGCGCGAACCAGCGGCCAGTTGCGGCTGTTCGCCCGGGTCCTGCGTCAAGGCGACTTCCTCGGTGCGCGTATCGACCGCGCCCTGCCTGAGCGCCAACCTTTGCCACGGCCCGATCTGCGCCAATGGCGCATCGGCCTGGGTCCCGTGGCGGTGTTCGGTGCGAGCAACTTTCCGCTGGCGTTTTCCACCGCCGGCGGCGATACCGCCGCCGCCCTGGCCGCCGGTTGCCCGGTGGTGTTCAAGGCCCACAGCGGGCATATGGCAACCGCCGAGCTGGTAGCAGCAGCGATCATTCGCGCGGCACAGCGCAGTGGCATGCCCGAGGGCGTGTTCAACATGATTTATGGCGCGGGCGTCGGTGAGGCGCTGGTCAAACACCCGGCGATCCAGGCGGTAGGGTTCACTGGCTCGCTCAACGGTGGCCGGGCGCTGTGCGACATGGCTGCTGCACGGCCGCAACCGATACCGGTGTTTGCCGAGATGTCGAGCATCAACCCGGTGCTGCTGCTACCCGCCGCCCTGGCAGCCCGCAGCGCAAGCATCGCCAGTGAGTTGAGCGCTTCGATCGTGCTGGGGGGCGGCCAGTTCTGTACCAATCCGGGTTTGATCATCGGCCTGCGCTCGACGGCGTTCAGCGCCTTCATCGAACAACTCACCGCACAGATCAACGAAAAACCGCCCCAGACCCTGCTCAACAGCGGTACCCGGCGTAGCTACGAAGGCGGCGTGCAGCGCTTGCTCGAACATCCACGGGTAGCGCGTTTGAGCGGCGCCTGCGCGTCAGGCAATCAGGTGCAGCCGCAGTTGTTCAAGGCTGACGTCAGTCTGCTGCTTGAGGGGGATGAGGTACTGCAAGAAGAAGTGTTCGGTCCGGCCAGCATCGTGCTGGAGGTGGCCGACGAGCGAGAGCTCAGGTTGGCGCTGCTGGCCTTGCACGGGCAACTGACCGCCACGCTGATCGCCGAACCGCAAGACCTTGCGCTGTGCGCGCAGCTGATACCGATCCTCGAACAGAAAGCCGGACGCCTGCTGCTCAACGGCTATCCGACCGGTGTCGAAGTGTGCGATGCAATGGTCCACGGCGGACCGTATCCCGCGACGTCGGACGCTCGCGGCACCTCGGTCGGCAGCCTCGCAATCGAGCGGTTCCTGCGACCGGTGTGCTATCAGAACTGTCCGGACAAATTACTGCCGGACGCCCTGAAGAACGCCAATCCGCTGGGGATTTTGCGTCTGGTCGACGGGGTGTATACCCGCAAGGAATTGAATCAAGCGGGCTGACGCCCGCTGTTCACCATCAGTCGAACTGTGCGCGCATCCAGGCCTGGTACTCGGCAACACCAGGCTCGCCTTCGCGGGGGGMCCAATGCGCATGTTCACCCTCGCCCACCGGACGATAAGGACCGGCCTTGCATTCGAACATCACGCTGTCTGCTTCCAGCACCACCAGACCGTGGTAGACCCCCGTTGGCAGGTCTACCCCCACCGAATCGCCACCGCCCTGCAAGACTCGCTTGGCAACCACCTGGCCCGCGTCATCAAATACCAGCACCCCCAGACGGCCCTTGAGGACCAACAAGGTTTCAGCCTTGTCGCCGCCCAAATGCCGATGAGGTGGAATGTAGGTCGATGGCTGCAATCCAATCGCCATGCGGTGGCACGACTCCTCCATCTGGTGGAAGTTGTGATGCTGCCGACCACGAGGATTGGCCGCAGCCTTCTCGGTCAGCTCGGTAAACAGTGTTTGATCAAGAAAGCTCGGCGTGGTCATGCTTACATTCCTTTGACGGCGTAGATCCCGGCGGCGTTGCGCCAGTAGCCTTTGTAGTCCATGCCGTAACCGAAGATGTAGCGGTCGATGCACGGCAGGCCGACGAAATCGGCTTTCAGGTCCGGGCGAGCCTTGCGGTCGTGCTTTTTATCGATCAGTACCGCGGTGTGTACGGCGCGGGCGCCAGCATGTTTGCAGAAGTCGATGATCGCGCCCAGGGTGTGGCCTTCGTCGAGGATGTCGTCGATGATCAGCACGTCACGGTCGATGAACGAGATTTCTGGCTTGGCCTTCCAGAACAGGTCGCCGCCGCTGGTTTCGTTGCGATAGCGGGTAGCGTGCAGGTAGGACGCTTCCAGCGGGAAATTCAGATGGGTCAGCAGCTTGCCGGAGAAAATCAGGCCGCCGTTCATCACGCAGAACACCACCGGGTTGCTTTCAGCCAGCTGATCATTGATTTGCGCACCAACGCGGGCGATGGCCGCCTCGACTTCAGCTTCGGTGTACAGGCAGTCAGCCTCTCGCATGATTTGACGGATATGCTCGAGATCAGCGGACATGGTGCTCTCCAAGGGGGGTGGCGGATTCGGAAAAGCGAGCAAAGGTACGCATCCAGCCGGGTCAGATCAAGCGTTTCTGGACTAACGTACTGTATGTCTATAGGACAACACCCTCGGATAGATTAATCTAGGCCGGTTTTTTTGCCTGCCGCCGGAGCCTTCCCCTATGCCCATCCGTGAGATCCGCCATCCGCTGATCCGACACAAACTTGGCCTTATGCGCCGCGCCGACATTAGCACGAAGAATTTCCGCGAGCTCGCTCAGGAAGTCGGTGCCCTGCTGACCTACGAGGCGACCAAAGACCTGCCCCTTGAAACCTACGATATCGAAGGCTGGTGCGGCACTGTTTCGGTCGAGAAGATCGCCGGCAAGAAAATTACCGTGGTGCCGATCCTGCGCGCCGGCATCGGCATGCTGGAAGGCGTGCTCAGCCTGATTCCGGGCGCCAAAGTCAGCGCCGTGGGCGTGGCCCGCAACGAGGAAACCCTCGAAKCGCACACGTATCTGGAAAAACTGGTTCCGGAAATCGACGAACGCCTGGCAATGATCATCGACCCGATGCTCGCCACCGGCGGCTCGATGGTCGCCACCATCGACCTGCTGAAAAAGGCCGGTTGCAAGGACATCCGCGCGATGGTCCTGGTGGCGGCCCCTGAAGGCATCGCCGCGGTAGAGAAGGCTCACCCGGACGTGACCATCTACACCGCGTCAATTGATCAAAAATTGAACGAACACGGCTATATCATTCCTGGTCTGGGCGATGCCGGTGACAAGATCTTCGGTACCAAGCAGAAGGACGCGTGAGCATGCAGGATGAGTTCAACGACCCGCTCTGGCGCACGGTGCTGTCTGGCGCGCAGATGCTGTTCGTGGCGTTTGGCGCGTTGGTGTTGATGCCATTGATTACCGGCCTCGACCCGAATGTCGCGCTGTTCACGGCGGGCCTCGGGACTCTGTTGTTCCAGCTGGTCACCGGGCGGCAAGTGCCGGTGTTCCTGGCGTCGAGCTTTGCCTTCATCACCCCGATCATTCTCGCCAAGGGCCAGTTCGGCCTCGCGGCGACCATGGGTGGGGTGATGGCGGCAGGCTTCGTTTATACCTTTCTCGGCGTGGCCGTAAAGATCAAGGGCACCGGTTTCATCGACCGTTTGTTGCCACCAGTGGTGATTGGCCCGGTGATCATCTCGATCGGCCTGGCGATGGCGCCGATTGYCGCGAACATGGCGATGGGCAAGGCCGGTGACGGTTCCGAACTGATTCACTACCAGACCGCCATGATGATCTCCATGCCGGCGCTGCTGACGACACTGATCGTGGCGGTGTTCGGCAGAGGCATCTTCCGCCTGGTGCCGATCATCTCCGGTGTACTGGTCGGGTTTGGCATGGCGTTCTTCTTCGGCGTCGTCGACACCGCGAAGATTGCTGCCGCGCCGTGGTTTGCGTTGCCGCACTTCACCGCTCCGGAATTCAACTGGCAGGCGATTCTGTTCATTGTCCCGGTGGCGCTGGCCCCGGCCATCGAGCATATCGGTGGGGTGATCGCGGTCGGCAGCGTGACCGGACGTGATTACCTGAAGAAGCCCGGCCTGCACCGCACGCTGTTTGGCGACGGCATCGCGACCACTGCCGCCGGCCTGCTCGGTGGCCCACCTAACACCACGTACGCCGAAGTGACGGGCGCGGTGATGCTGACCAAGAACTACAACCCGAAAATCATGACCTGGGCGGCGATCTTTGCTATCAGCCTGGCGTTTATCGGCAAGTTCGGTGCGCTGCTGCAAAGCATCCCGGTGCCGGTGATGGGCGGGATTCTTTGCCTGTTGTTCGGGTCGATTGCTGCGGTGGGCATGAACACCATGATCCGCCACAAGATCGATTTGGCCGAAGCGCGCAACCTGGTGATTGTCTCGGTCACGCTGGTGTTCGGGATTGGCGGCATGCTGGTCGGCACCGGTACCGGCGCGCAAGACTTCGGCCTCAAGGGCATCGCGCTGTGCGCTGTCGTGGCGATTGCGCTGAACCTGATCCTGCCGGGCAATGACAGCTGGAAGCACAAGAAGGCGGATGAGCCGTTGCTTTAACGGCTTACACAGCCCCCTGTGGCGAGGGAGCTTGCTCCCGCTGGGTCGCGAAGCGACCCTAAAACCTGCAACCGCATATCTTCAGACATATCGCGTTTGCCGAATTTACGACTGCTTCGCAGCCGAGCGGGAGCAAGCTCCCTCGCCACATTACCGCTCGCCTACAAAGCCAACGGCGCCCTTTCACACAAGGTGTTCAACGCCTGCGCCCACTGCGGGTCATCGTTGAGACACGGCACCAGCACCAACTCCTCGCCTCCCGCCTCGCGGAACTGCTCGAGCCCACGGTCACCGATTTCTTCCAGGGTTTCGATGCAGTCGGCCACGAACGCCGGGCACATCACCAGAATCTTCTTCACGCCCTGCTTGGCCAACGCGTCGAGACGCGCTTCGGTGTAGGGTTCGATCCATTTGGCGCGGCCCAGCCGTGACTGGAACGACACCGACCATTTGCCGTCCGGCAAGCCCAAGCGCTCGGCAAATGCTGCCGCGGTACGCAGGCACTGACCGCGATAACAGGTTGCAACCACTTCCGGCGGCGCGCCGGCACAGCAATCACCGTCGCCCTCAAAGCTATGGCCCGGGTTGAGCTTCTTCAAGTGCCGCTCCGGCAATCCATGGAAACTCAGCAACAGGTGATCGTAATCCTGCTCCAGGTACGGCCTGGCGCTGGCAACCAGCGCGTCGAGGTATTCCGGCTGATCGTAGAACGGCTGGAGAATCGAGAACTGCACATCCAGTTTCTTCTCGCGCACCACCCGCTTGGCCTCTTCAATCACCGTGGTCACGGTGCTGTCGGCGAACTGTGGATAAAGCGGTGCGAGGGTGACTTTTTTGATCCCTTGAGCCGCCATGCGGGTCAACACCGACTCAATCGACGGCTCGCCGTAACGCATGGCCAACTCGACCGGCCCCTGGGTCCACTGCGCGGTCATCGTTTGCTGCAAACGGCGACTGAGCACCACCAGCGGCGAACCTTCGTCCCACCAGATCGAGGCATAGGCGTGAGCCGATTGCTCAGGGCGCTTGATCAGAATCAGCGAGACCAGCAAACGTCGCACTGGCCATGGCAGGTCAATGACGTAAGGGTCCATCAGAAATTGATTGAGGTAGCTGCGCACGTCCGCCACCTGTGTGGAAGCGGGCGAACCCAGATTGACCAGGAGCAACGCGTGATCGGTCATGCAACGTCCTATTTCAAAGGCGGCTGGACAGGTCGTCCAAGGCCGCACGCAAATCAGTGAAGCGGAATGTGAAACCTGCCGCCAGCAAGCGCGCCGGTGTTGCCCGCTGACCACCCAGCAGCAACAGTGACAACTCGCCAAGAGCGACCTTCAGGGCAAATGATGGCATCGGCATGAACGCCGGCCGATGCAAAACGCTGGCGAGGGTCTTGGCAAACTCGCGATTGCGCACCGGTTTTGGCGCGCAGGCATTATAAGGACCGCTGGCGTCTTTCTGATGCAGAAGAAAATCAATCAGGGCGATTTGATCATCGATGTGAATCCACGGCATCCACTGCCGACCATTGCCGATCGGCCCGCCCAGCCCCCATTTGAACGGCAATAACAGCCGCGACAAAAAGCCGCCCTCCGCCGACAGCACCAACCCGGTACGCACCAGCACTACCCGAATCCCCAACGCCTCGGCGCGCTGTGCGGTCTCCTCCCAGGCAATGCACAACTGGCTGGCGAAGTCTTCGCTGACMGGCGGCGATGTCTCGGTCAACTCACGCTCACCGCCGTCGCCGTACCAGCCGACTGCAGAGCCCGAAATCAACAACTGCGGTTTCTGCTCGCAGCTTTCAAGCCACGCCAGCAGGGTTTCGGTAAGCTTGATACGACTGCTCCAGAGCAGCGCCTTGCGTCGATGAGTCCAGAGGCGATCAGCAATCGGTGCTCCAGCGAGATTGATCACCGCATCCACCGGGCGTTGGCCAATGTCTTCCAGACGCCTGATGCCACGTACCTGAGCGCCGCACAATTTGGCGACTTGTTCCGGCCTGCGACTCCACACCGTCAGACTATGGCCCTGGCTCAACCAGTGTCGGCAGAGTTGACGTCCTATCAAACCAGTACCGCCGGTCAGCAATATGTGCATGACATCTTCCTCGCGTGGCGTTTTACCCTGATCACTAGTCTATTTTTATAAGCAGGGATGTTTCGGATCTGGCAGGTTCTGTGTTTAACAATAGGCCAACCTGCCAGAACGAGAACGCTGAAAGTTATACCAGAAATCGATGTTGTATAGGTTTAACCTGCAGCGTAGCCTGTACAGAAAGGTAAACGAGGCCTCTATGACTGTACCCATCGCAATCATCGGCACCGGCATCGCCGGACTCTCGGCAGCCCAAGCCTTGCAAGAGGCCGGGTACGTCGTTCAATTGTTCGATAAAAGCCGTGGCAGCGGCGGTCGCATGTCGAGCAAACGCAGCGACGCCGGCGCACTGGACATGGGCGCACAATATTTCACCGCCCGTGATCGCCGCTTTGTCATTGAAGTCCAGCGCTGGCAAGCCAATGGCTGGGTTGCCGAATGGACGCCGCAGCTCTACCACTATCAGGGTGGCCAGCTCAGCCCATCACCGGATGAACAGACCCGCTGGGTCGGCACCCCACGCATGAGCGCCATCACCCGCGCGCTGATCGGTGATACGGAAGCGCATTTCGCTTGCCGGATTACCGAGGTCTATCGTGGCGAAGAACATTGGCATTTGCAGGATGCCGAAGGCTTCACCCATGGTCCCTTCAGCCATGTCGTCATCGCTACGCCTGCGCCGCAAGCCACTGCCCTGCTGGCCGCCGCGCCGAAACTCGCCGGGGTCGCCGCCGGGGTGAAAATGGACCCGACCTGGGCCATTGCGCTGGCCTTCGACACGCCACTGGATACGCCGATGGAAGGCTGCTTTGTACAGGACAGCCCACTCGACTGGCTGGCGCGTAACCGCAGCAAACCGGGGCGCGACACCACCCTCGACACCTGGGTATTGCACGCCAACAGCAACTGGAGCCGACAACATATCGACCTGTCTAAAGAGGCAGTGATCGAGCAACTGCACGGCGCCTTCGCCGAGTTGCTGCACGATTCCATGCCTGCGCCGGTCTTCAGCCTTGCCCATCGCTGGCTCTACGCCCGTCCGTCCAGCAGCCATGAATGGGGCGTATTGGCCGATGCCGACCTGGGCTTGTACGTGTGTKGCGACTGGTGCCTGTCAGGGCGGGTCGAAGGCGCCTGGATGAGCGGCCAGGAAGCGGCTCGCCGCCTGCACGCGCACCTGCAGTGAAACGCGTCAACCCGCGCAGACATTGCACGATGAATCCCACAGGAAGAGGGAGCCGGTAAAACTTGTACAAATAATTTGACTTGTACACCCTTGGATCTATGATCAAACCGTGTTGTACAGCGCGAACAGCCTGTACAGGTATAGATCCGAGGTGCCTCCATGCCCAGCGACTCAGCAAGCAAACCGAAAATCGCTGTCAGTGCCTGCCTGATGGGCGCCGAGGTGCGTTACAACGGCGGGCATAAAGCCTCTCCGCTGTGCAGTCGAACCCTCACGGATTATTTCGAGTTCATTGCAGTGTGCCCGGAGGTCGCCATCGGTCTGGGGGTTCCCCGTGAACCGATTCGACTGGTCGGCGATCCGCAGCATCCTCACGCCGTCGGTACAGTTCATCACGAACTGGATGTCACTGAGCCGCTGACGAACTACGGCCAGCAAATGGCCGGTGCGCTGGGCGATATTTGCGGCTATATCTTCATGCAGAAATCACCGTCCTGTGGCCTGGAGCGGGTCAAGGTTTACCACCCCAACGGCAGCCCGCACGACGGCGGTGCACGCGGCATCTACGCTCAAGCATTTTGCGCCCGCCACCCGGACCTGCCGGTGGAAGAAGACGGTCGACTGAACGATCCGGTACTGCGCGAGAATTTCCTGACCCGGGTATTTGCCTACGCGGCCTGGCAGGAGCTGCTGAAAAACGGCTTGAGTCGCAATGGCCTGACTGACTTTCACGCACGCTACAAGTACCTGTTGATGGCCCATAACCCACTGCAATACAAAGCCTTGGGCAAGCTCTTGGGTGATATGGGCCAGACTGATCCCGATGAACTCGGCCCGCGCTATTTCAGCGAGCTGATGACGGCACTGAAAAAATGCGCCACCCGCGGCACCCACACCAATGTACTGCAACACCTCAGCGGCTATYTCAAACAGGYCATCAGCRCYGAAGACAAACAGGAAGTGCAGCAYGTGATCRGCCAGTACCGCCACGGCATCGTGCCCTTGGTGGTACCGCTGACATTGCTCAAGCATCACTTGCGCCATCATCCCGATCCGTACGTCATGCGGCAGACGTACCTGCAACCGCACCCTGAAAACCTCAGCTTGCGAAACGCGATTTAAATGAAAACCGAACCTGACACTCATCCCCATGACGACGCCCCTGGCGCCGACTATCAACAGGCCCTTGAGGACGGTTGGCTGCCGATCCGCGATGTCGCCCGAATCACCGGCGTCAACGCCGTTACTCTGCGCGCCTGGGAACGCCGTTACGGGCTGATCGTGCCGCAGCGCACGCCCAAGGGACACCGGCTGTTCTCGGCAGAGCATGTGCAACGGATCCATAACATCCTCACCTGGCTCAATCGCGGCGTAGCCGTCAGCCAGGTCAAGCAACTGCTGGGTATGCCACAAACGTTGAGCGGCCCCGTCGGGAACGACTGGCACGCCTTGCGAGTGAACCTGATACAGGCGATCAGCCAACTGGCCGAGCGTCAGGTCGACGACACACTCAATCAGGCCATGTCGCTGTATCCACCGCGCACCTTGTGCGAGCAACTGCTGATGCCGCTGCTGGCCGAACTCGAGCAGCGCTGGCAAGGTCAGTTCGGCGCGCAGATGGAGCGGGCGTTCTTTTATTCCTGGTTGCGCAGCAAGTTCGGTGCGAGGGTCTACCACAACAACCGTCAGTTGCGCGGCACGCCGTTGCTGCTGATCAATCACTCCGACTTACCCCTGGAGCCGCATCTGTGGCTCACCGCCTGGCTCGTCAGCAGCGCCGATTGCCCCGTGGAAGTGTTCGACTGGCCGTTGCCGACCGGTGAACTGGCGCTGGCGGTCGAGCATCTGCAAGCGCGCGGTGTGCTGCTGTATTCCAGTCAATCAATCGATCTCAAACATTTATCGAAACTTCTGACCAATGTCGGTTGCCCAAAACTCATTGCCGGCCCTGCGGTGTGCATCCACCACGCCGAGTTGTCCGCCAAAACCTCTGAAATAGCCGATTTATTTCTGGCCGAAGATCCGTTGTCGGCCCATCAGGCACTGGTGCAGCGTGGGCTCATTTAAATGCTTGTAGGCAAAACTTCCTTCCAATTGATCTGGCTGCGCAGCGACTTGCGTCTGCATGACAACACTGCCCTCTCGGCCGCCGCAGCTCGTGGCCCGTGCGTGGCGGTGTATTTGTTGAGCCCGCAGCAATGGCAGATCCACGACGATGCACCGTGCAAAGTGGATTTCTGGCTGCGTAACCTGCGCGAGTTGAGCCAGGCCCTCGGCGAGCTGAACATTCCCTTGCTGATCCGTACTGCCGAGCGCTGGGAAGATGCACCGCGGGTACTTGGCCAGTTAGGCACAGAGCTGAACGTCGAGGCGGTTCACGTCAACGAGGAATACGGCGTAAACGAAAGTCGCCGTGATGCGGCCGTCAGCAAGACTCTCGACGCAGCGGGCATTGGCTTTTACAGCTACCTCGATCAATTGCTGTTCAAGCCCGGCAGCGTGCTGACCAGGACCGGTACGTACTTCCAGGTCTTCAGCCAGTTCCGCAAAGCCTGCTGCGCCCGCTTGTACGGCGCGTTGCCCCGCCTGATTGCCGCCCCCGGGGTTCAGGTGCCAACGGCCATCAACCGTGACCCGATTCCATTACAGGTCGAGGGTTTCGAGGCTCCGCACGAACAGCTACGCGCACTCTGGCCGGCTGGCGAAGGAGAAGCCCATCGGCGTCTGGAATACTTCGCCCAAGGGCCGCTCGACGATTACAAAGACCAACGCGACTTCCCGGCGAAACCCGGTACCAGCCAGTTGTCCGCGTACCTCGCAGCCGGGGTGATTTCGCCACGCCAGTGCTTGCACGCCGCCGTGCAAAGCAATCAAGGCGAGTTCGAAAGCGGCAGCGCCGGTGCTGTCGCCTGGATCAACGAACTGCTCTGGCGCGAGTTTTACAAACACATTCTGGTGGGCTATCCACGGGTCTCCCGACACCGCGCCTTTCGCCCGGAAACCGAAGCCCTTGCCTGGCGCGACGCTCCGGATGAGCTGGCGGCCTGGAAAGAGGCGCGTACCGGGTTGCCGATCATCGACGCCGCCATGCGCCAACTGCTGGAAACAGGCTGGATGCACAACCGTCTGCGGATGYTGGTGGCGATGTTCCTGACAAAAAACCTGCTGATCGACTGGCGCGAAGGCGAGCGTTTTTTCATGCGCCATTTGATCGATGGCGATCTGGCCGCGAATAACGGCGGCTGGCAGTGGAGCGCTTCCACCGGCACCGATTCGGCGCCCTGGTTCCGGATTTTCAACCCGCTGAGCCAGTCGGAAAAATTCGACGCGGAGGGTCTGTTCATCAAGCACTGGCTGCCGGAGCTGGCGGGGCTGGACAACAAAGCTATCCATAACCCGGCGGCCTTGGGCGGATTGTTTGGTGTGGCCGACTATCCGCAACCAATCGTCAATCTGGGTCAGTCACGCGAACGCGCACTGGCGGCATTCAAACATTTGCCTTCGCGTCTGGATCTCGGAGCGATACATGACTGAAAAGGAGAGTGGATTGAGTCATACAACGCCACGACGGTATTGGCTGACAGGAGCCGGCAACGGCATTGGTGCTGCACTGGCCGAAGAACTGTTGAAGTCCGGCATGCACCTGGCGGTCAGCGCCCGCGCGATTGCGCCTTTAAAAGTCCTGGCCCATCGGTATCCGGGGCAAGTGCTGGTGGTGGCGGGCAATCTGACCAACAGCCAGACCGTGCGCGAGATCGGCGAACGTATCCAGCAGGAGTGGGGCTCGCTGGACACCGTAATTATTAATGGCGGCACCTGTGAATATGTTGACACCCAGCAGTTCGACGCCTCGATCATCGAACATGTGGTGCGTACCAACCTGCTCGCCAGCAGCTATTGCATCGAAGCCGCCCTGCCGTTGCTGCACGCGGGCATCGCCCCCCTTCTGGTGGGTATCGTCAGCTCGGTAACCGACCTGGCCCTGCCTCGGGCCGAAGCCTATGGTGCCTCGAAAGCCGGGCTGCGGTTTCTGTTTGAGTCCCTGCGCACCGATCCGGCATCGGAAGGCGTGGAAGTCACCCTGGTTAGCCCCGGCTCCGTCGCCACCCTGCTGACCGGGAACAACGATTATCCGACGCCACAGATCTGGTCGGCCGACAAAGCCGCGCGCCATGTCGTCGAAACCCTCAAGCAGCGCCCGCAGGAAATCCCCCTCATGGCCCTGTCCATGGCTGCACTCTGGCCTTTGTCGAAAATGTCCAACCGCGCAAAACTAGTGATCGGCAAACGCGTGGTCAGGCGCTCGCCGCCAAGCATCGATACGCCACAAACCGGTCACGATCAACGCCTGTCGACACCCCCATCCGGATGAACGCCCGGCAGACCTTTCACACAGCACCGACGCGCTGCCTTACACTGCGCACCTATGAACACGATCCCCATCAAGACCATCGCTGAACCGGTGGTCACTTGCTCGACCTGTGCAGCCTGCTGTTGCCAGCTCGAAGTCATGCTGATCACCGACACAGGCGTGCCCGAACGTTTTATCGACACCGACGATTGGGGCGGGGAAGTCATGCTGCGCCTGGATGACGGCTGGTGCGCCGCGCTGGATCGCGACAGCATGATGTGCACCATTTATGAAAAGCGCCCGCTGATCTGCCGGGAGTTCGAGATGGGTGCGCCGGAGTGCATCGACGAGCGTCAGGGGATTGCGACGGCGTATCGCTGAGTACAAGTTAACCAAATACACCTGTGCCGGCTCGCTCCCACAAAAGCCCGCACACAATAAAGCAGCCTGTCATTACAGCGGCATCGTGTAATGCAACGCGAAGCTTTCTATGCCGTCATTGGTGATGTTGATATGGGCGTTGGAGTAATGCGTCGCGCGAATCCCGATTTCATGCCCGCCAGCAAACCGCAGGCCGAACCCCAGGCGGTCTTCGAATTGAAAGGCCGAGCCCAACCGTCGGTCTTCCACTTCGTCGTGAGCGAACAGCGCAACGCCGATGCCGGCTTCCAGATAAGGTTTGACGGTTTGCCCGGCAAACTCATAAACGAACACCGGAGAGAACGACAGGCTGTGATTGCTTACGGTCTTGTCACCATTCCAATAGGTGTACGCACCGCTCCAGTAGCCCGTCACGCGCCCGACATCAGTCTGCCACCAGCTTTTATCCCAATCCCATTGCAGGCCCAGGCGATACGTCTGGGTCGAACCGCTGGTATGGCCAACCGCAAACTCGACGCCAGCCGCTTGTGCGGTAAAACTGTGCCCCAACAACGCGACCGCGATCGCGGCTAAACAGAACAGTCGCTTCATGAGAAACATCCTTTTCTGAACGATTATGTTTGTTTTTTTGGCTCAACAGACGCGCCATGAAGATCCACGCTTCAATAGGAATGCATCCACTTGAAGCGCTCCCCAAACGACTTTCTACAGACTGAAGCTTTGCACAACACCGGCGTTATGCCAGAGCAGCGGCAGGATATTTCTCAAATGCTCGGGGCTGGCACTGGTCCAGAACTGCGCGTCGCGAGGTGGCCCCTCTGCGAGCAACTCACGCTCGGCCAGCAGGCGCTGGGTTTGCCGGGCAACCGCCGCGCCAGTATCGATCAGGCTGATGTCGGCGGGGAGCATCTGCTTGAGCAATGGCTTGAGGAAAGGATAGTGCGTGCAACCGAGAATAATCGTGTCACACCCGGCCGCCAGCAAGGGTTCGAGATAACCAGCCAGTAACTGGCATAGCTCCTGGCTGTGCAGGTCACCGGCTTCGATCAGCTCCACCAACCCTGGGCACGGCTGAGTGATGACCCGCACATCGGTGGCGAAACGGTCGAGCAAGGCAGCGAACTTGGCGCTCTGCAACGTCCCGGTGGTGGCGAGCACACCGACCACGCCACTGCGAGTGGCCGCGGCGGCTGGCTTGACCGCAGGCTCCATGCCGATGATGGGCCAGTCCGGGTAGTCGCGACGCAAATCCGCGACACCGGCCACGGTTGCCGTGTTGCAGGCCACGACCAAGGCCTTGGCGCCTTGCCGGACAAAAAACTCCGCGACTACGCTGCAACGTTGGCGAATGAACTCGGGAGATTTCTCACCATAGGGAATGTTCCCGCAATCGCCGACATACAACAGCGATTCATTGGGCAACAATTGCTGGATCTCAGCCAGCACCGACAACCCGCCGACCCCGGAATCGAACACGCCGATGGGCGCTTCACGCATGCCTGCCCCCGCAAACACTGCAGCCTGGATCACGCTTGACCCGCAACTCACGGAACCGCGTCCCCAAGGCATCGATTAATAATAACCGCCCCACCAACGGCTCACCGAACCCGACCAACAGTTTCAGCGCCTCAAGCGCTTGCAGGCTGCCCACCAACCCCACCAGCGGCCCCAGCACGCCGGCTTCGCTGCAGGTCAGTTCGGCTTCGCTGCCGTGCCCGTACAAGCAGTGGTAACACGGGCTCTCGGCGCGACGCGGGTCGAACACCGACAACTGCCCTTCCAGGCGAATCGCCGCGCCGCTGACCAGGGGTTTTCGCGCCGCCACACACGCCGCGTTCACCGCTTCGCGGGTGGAAAAATTGTCGGAGCAGTCGAGCACCACGTCAACCGCCGACACCGCAACCGCCAACGAGTCTTCGTCCAGCGCAGTGCGATGAGCGATCAGTTGAATCTCGGGGTTGATCGCCGTCAGACGACGGATAGCCGAGTCGACCTTGCTCATCCCGACGCTGTCGGTGTCGTGAATGATCTGTCGTTGCAGGTTGGTCAGGTCGACCGTGTCGAAGTCCGCCAGATGCAACTCGCCGACGCCGGCAGCCGCCAGGTACAGCGCAACCGGCGCACCCAGCCCACCGAGGCCGACGATCAAGACGCGGCTTTGCTTGAGTCGCAATTGGCCGTCGATGTCGACGTGTTGCAACAGAATCTGCCGGCTATAACGCAACAGCTCCTGATCATTCAGCACGGTAGACGCCCCAGACTGATACGTTCATGGTCACCGAGGTCCTTGCGGCTGTGGACCTCTTCAAAACCTTGGGCCAGCAACAAATCGCGCACGGCATCGGCCTGATCATAACCGTGCTCGAGCATCAACCAGCCGCCCGCTTCCAGGTGCTGCGGCGCCTGGGCGATGATCAAACGCAAGTCATCGAGCCCATCGGTGCCGGCGACCAACGCACTGGCTGGTTCGAATCGCACGTCACCGGCCACCAGATGCGGGTCGGCGCAGGCGATATAAGGCGGGTTGCTGATGATCAGCGTGTAACGATGATCTTTCAGCGCACTGAACCAGTGACTGCTGAGCACCGTGACGTTGTTCAAGTGCAGACGCTGGCGATTGCGCTCGGCCAGGGCCACGGCCTCGAGGATCCGGTCCACTGCAGTGACTTGCCAGGCTGGACGCTCGCTGGCCAAAGCCAGGGCAATCGCGCCGCTGCCGGTGCCCAGATCAAGAACCCTGGCCGGTGTTGCGGGCAACAGTTCCAGCGCAGTTTCAACCAGCAACTCGGTGTCCGGGCGCGGGATCAGTGTATGCGGCGCCACTTCCAGGTCCAGCTTCCAGAAACCCTGCTGGCCGAGAATGTAGGCCACCGGCTCGCCGGAGCGGCGGCGTTGCAGGTACTCGGCAAAGAGCAGCGCCGCTTCGCTGGGAACGATGCGCTCCGGCCAGGTGTGCAAAAAACTGCGGGACTTGCCCAAGGCAGCGGCCAGCAGCAACTCGGCATCCAGACGCGCGGTCGGCGAGTCTGGCAGGTCGGCTGCACGCAACAAACTGGCAATGATGGTCATTTATTCACCTATCGCTGCCAGTTGGTCTGCCTGGAACTCGGCCAATAACGGCTCGATCACGGCATCGACGCCACCCGCGAGGATTTCGTCGAGGGAATACAGCGTCAGGTTGACCCGGTGGTCGGTGACCCGGCCCTGGGCAAAGTTGTAGGTACGGATTCGCTCGGAACGGTCGCCCGACCCCACCAGCAACTTGCGCTCGCTGGCGATGGCATTCGCTGCGGCGCTGGTTTGCTGGTCGTTCAATTTAGCCGAAAGCCAGGACATCGCCCGCGCCCGGTTCTTGTGCTGGGAGCGTTCTTCCTGGCACTCGACCACGATGCCCGACGGCAAGTGGGTAATCCGGATCGCCGAGTCGGTCTTGTTCACGTGCTGACCGCCTGCGCCGGAAGAGCGATAGGTATCGACACGCAAATCTGCCGGGTTGATCTCGATCGCTTCCTGTTCGTCCGGCTCAGGCAACACCGCCACGGTACAGGCCGAGGTGTGGATACGGCCCTGGGATTCGGTGGCCGGAACCCGTTGCACGCGGTGCGCGCCGGACTCGAACTTCAGCTTGCCGTAGACATTGTCGCCTTCGACCCGCGCGATAACTTCTTTAAAGCCGCCATGCTCCCCGATGTTCTCCGACAGAATCTCGACCCGCCAGCCACGCCGCTCGGCGTAACGCGAATACATGCGGAACAGGTCACCGGAGAAGATCGCCGCTTCGTCACCACCGGTGCCGGCGCGAATTTCAAGGAACACGTTGCGCCCGTCGTTCGGGTCCTTGGGCAGCAGCATGCGTTGCAGGCTGGCTTCAAGTTCGATCAGTTGCTCTTTGGCTTCGCGGACTTCTTCGACGGCCATTTCGCGCATGTCCGGATCGCTGTCCTTGAGCAGCGCCTGGGCACCTTCGAGATCGCCCTGAACCTTGAGCAACTGTTTATAGGTGGCGACAATCGGCTCAACTTCCGCGTACTCCTTGGAATAGGTGCGGAATTTGTTCTGATCGGAAATGACTTCGCCATCGCCAAGCAAGGCGGTCAGTTCCTCGAAACGGTCCTGGAGGATGTCCAGCTTATTGAGCAGTGACGCTTTCATTGCGGTTTTTTATCCGAAGAGCTATCCGAGTTGCCCTCACCGAGGGCAAAGAGTTCCTGGGCCATGGCCAGCGCATCGAGGCGGCCTTCGGCGGTAAGCTTTTTCAACTGCACGCTGGGGGCATGCAACAGTTTGTTGGTCAGGCCACGAGCCAGTTGCACCAGCACATCTTCAGCGCTGCTGCCGTTGGCAAGCAGACGCTGGGCCTTTTGCAATTCCTCATCGCGCAGGCGCTCGCTCTGTTGACGATAGGCCTTGAGCACATCCACCGCCGCCAGTTCACGCAGACGAACCATGAAGTCATCGGCACCGATGGAAACCATCTCTTCCGCCGCCTGGGCAGCACCCTGACGACTCTTGAGGTTTTCAGCGACCACTTCGTGGAGATCGTCGACGCTATAGAGGTAAACGTCGTCCAACTCGCCGACTTCCGGCTCGATATCCCGTGGTACAGCGATATCAACCATGAAGATCGGTTTATGTTTGCGCAGTTTCAAGGCACTTTCTACCGCGCCTTTGCCAAGAATCGGCAACTGGCTGGCGGTCGAGCTGATGACGATATCACTGCGCACCAGTTCTGCCGGGATGTCCGAGAGTAGCACCGCGTGGGCGCCAAACTGCTCAGCCAGGATGCTGGCGCGCTCCAGGGTCCGGTTGGCGACCACGATCCGCTTCACGCCCAGCTCATGCAAATGGCGGGCGACCAGGGTAATGGTCTCGCCAGCGCCGATCAGCAATGCCTGGCTGCGCTGCAAATCGCTGAAAATCTGTTTCGCCAGGCTGACCGCGGCAAACGCCACGGACACCGGGTTTTCACCGATGGCGGTGTCGGTTCGCACCTGCTTCGCCGCATTGAACGTGGCCTGGAACAAACGCCCAAGCAGCGGACCAATGGTGCCGGCCTCGCGGGCCACGGCGTAGGCCGATTTCATCTGGCCAAGAATCTGCGGTTCGCCCAACACCAGCGA
>NZ_JBFTLU010000018.1:0-56206 GCF_056396605.1 Pseudomonas sp. 05T35 | reverse complement strand
GTGGTTTACCAGGGCCGGCGCACCCGACGTACGCGGCCGAGCTGGTTGTTCCAGAGTTCGCGCAGCCTGGCCGATCAACCGTTTCGGGCTGAGCTGGACCGTTTGCTGGACGGTACGGATGGCGCTGTGCGGGTCGTTCGACTGCTCAGCCAGCCGGAAGATCAGGTCCGGGAGGGCGAGGATTTTGACCTGGCCGGGCGTATCGACCTTGCGCTGCTCAAAACCATCCTGCTGGTGGAAGACTACGATCAGCTGGATTTCGTCTTGTGTGGTCCGAGCAGTTTCACTCAAGGGCTGTACGACGATTTACGTGGGTTGGATATCCGCGATCAGCGGATTCACGCCGAAACCTTTGGTCCTTCAACGCTGCGTCGGCAGCCGGATCCGGAGGTGGTAGTCATCGAGCAGCCTCCAGCGGCCACCACTCCGGTCGCAGTCATGTTTCAGCGTTCGGCCGTCGATGCTCGCTGGCAGCCAGGCAGCGGCAGTTTGCTGGAGTTGGCGGAGAGTCGGGGGTTGCGACCAGAGTTCAGCTGCCGCGGTGGTTCCTGCGGCGTGGATGACTCGGAGGTACCACCAGCCCGGTCTCACCGTGAATATTGATGTAACTGGTGCCGGTGCCGATTTCGCTGGAAATCATTGGTTTGCCGTACATCGCCCCTTCGAGCAGGGAGATGCCAAATGCTTCGGAGCGCAGGTGTGACGGGAACACAATCGCGTAGCTCAGTTGCAACAGTGCGACTTTGTCTTCGTCGTCCAGGCGCCCGAGGAAATGCAGGTTGCGTAGACCCAGCATTGCGGCCTGAGCGTGCAGCTCATTTTCCAGAGGCCCGGCACCGACAATCACCACCGGGTAATCGACGCCTTTGAGCGCATCGAGCAGGATGTGCAGGCCTTTGTAATAGCGCATGACGCCCACAAACAGGAAAAAGCGCTCACCCAGGCGCTCGCGCCAACGAGCCATACGTTCGGTGTCAGGTTTTGGATAAGAGTATTTATTCAGGCCGTAGGGAATGACCCGGGTTTTGTCCGAGAAGTTTTTCAGGACGTCACTGGTATGCAGGTAGTTTGGCGACGCCGCGACAATCCGGTCAGCGCTGGCAAGAAAGCGCATCATCAACGGCCGGTAGAGTTTGAGCAGATGCTTTTGCCGAATGATGTCCGAGTGGTACGTCACTACGCAGGGTTTGTTCATGCCGCTGAGGAAATGCACCACATCCATGAACGGCCAGGGAAAGTGATAGTTGACCACGTCGGCTTCTGCGGCCAATTCCCGAAACTGCTTGAAGACGCTGTAGGAAAAACCGGTAGACGCGAATTGCACATCGAGTTTGGCGCGATGGACCTCGTGCTGATAAAACGGGATGACTGCTGGTGTCGGGTTGGCGCTTAACGTCAGAACCTTGCTCTGAATGCCATGCGGTGCGCCGCTTTCGCATAGTTCAAACATGACATGTTCGATACCTCCGACAGATTCTGACAAATACGTTTTGTAAAAATGAAGAACACGCATTCAACCTCCCAAAGCCTGGCGGTAGGCGTGAACTGTCAGATTCGCGCAGCGTTCCCAGGAAAATAGCTTCGCCCGTTGCAATCCCGCTTTTCGRCATACCTGCCGATGCGTTTCATCGTCGACCAAACGACTCATGACTTCACACAACCCATGCACATCATCAGGTTCAATATAATTGCCCGCGGTGCCTGCGACTTCGGGCATGGCTGAGCGTCGGGTCAATATCACGGGTGTGCCGCTGGTCATGGCCTCCAGAACCGGCAGACCAAAACCTTCATAAACAGAGGGGAAAACCAGCGCTCGGGCGCCAGCTACCAGCTGTGCGACGTGCTCATCAGGCAGGTACCCCAACAGGCGGACATGGCCAGTTGCCAGGGCCTTGTGCAGTTCATCATCAAGTTGCTCACCCTTCCACCCGGTCATGCCGATTACCAGCAACGGAAAACGCTGACGCTGTGCCAGCGGCAGTTGCGCGTGAGCACGCAATGCCAGCGACAGGTTCTTGCGCGGCTCCAGAGTACCGACACACAGAAAGTACCCTTGTGGCTGCACGCCGTGAGGTTGCAGCGCCTGCTGCAAGGACTTGTTCGAACGTGGATGAAAACGCGCCGCGGCCCCCAGTGGGGCAACCACGAAACGCTCGGGCCCAAGGCCGAAATAGCGCTGGGCTTCGTCGGCGATAAACTGTGAGTCGGTCAGGATCAGACGTGCCTGTCGCACGCCTTGGCCCAGTCGACGTTCAATTTCCCGTAACCGCGCTGCCGGTTGGGTCGACGGGTAGTGCAGATGGGTCAGGTCGTGCAGGGTGATGATGGTCGGGCCCTTGAACGCCAAGGGCCACAGACTCGGCTCGTGGTAGAGGTCGATGGCCGCCGGCAGTCCTCGGTCGAAGCGCCGTTGTTCCAGCCAGCGACGTGCCTGATAGGCACCGGGGATCTGCCGCAGCAACGGGGTCAGCCGTGAGTAGCCGGGCATTGCTGCTGCCGGTAGCGACGAACTCCAGCCCCAGCCGTGGAACAATGACAATTCCAGGTCAGGTTCATGGGTCAGTGCATTGACCAGTTCGGCCAGATAGTGGCCGATACCGGTTCGGGGTGCCTGCAGAATTCGTGCGTTAAGGGCAATCTGCATGCTGCCTCTCGACGGCCACCGGAGTCTTCTTCAGGTTGCGCAAGACTCGGTCGACCAGTTGTGCGCTGGCCTCGCGCCAACCGAGCCAGCGCCATTCGCTCACCTTGCGCGCGGCCGGGAAGGTCCCGGTGTTTTCCATGTGGGTGATCAGGTCGACCAGGCTTTGCGGGGCCGCGAGATCGAAATAGGCCATGAACTCACCACCAATTTCACGGAACACCGGAATGTCGCTGCCCATCGCCGGCAGGCCGCGCTGCATTGCTTCCACCAGCGGCAGGCCGAAACCTTCGACGTAGGACGGAAACACCAGCGACGTGGCGTTGGTGTATGCGTACTCCAGGCTTTTGTCCGAGAGAGAGTTGAACATGAACAAGCGCGTGTTGAGTTCCGGGTGTTTACGAATTCGCTCAATCAGTGCCTCGCACTTCCAGCCAATGCGCCCGGCAATACACAGACGCGCCCGCGAGCCTTTTGCCCAGGCCAGTTCGAACGCATCGAGCAGATAATCGTGGTTCTTGCGTGGCTCGATGGTGCTGACCATCAGGAACACCGGGTCCTTGCTCTTGAACATCTGCTGAAGGTCTGCGTTCACCTTCGACGCGTCATCGCACAAGTCCAGTTCACTGCCCAGGTGGAAGTAGTCGAACCAGCGTTGTCGGACTTGCTCGGCCCCGACCCGGCGCAGCATTTCATCGCAAACCTGATCGCGGATGGTCGCGGAAATGGCGATATAGCCATCCGCAGTGCGGGCAATCCAGTCGAACCAGTCATTGAACACCCTGACGAGCCCGGCGTCGCAATACTGCGGATGGGTCAGCGGAATCAGGTCGTAGATCACTGAAACGATACCCACGCCGTCACGTTTGAGCTGTTCGGCCAAGGGGAAAAAATCCGCATGCCAGGAAGAGTCCAGCAGCACCAGTTGATCGCCCGGTTGGTGTTGCAGCGGCGTGCAACGGGTCGGGATTTCCTGGTTCTTCAGACAGCGATCGAGAATCCGCAGGGGAATACTCAAGCAGGCAAACGCAAGGAGTCGGCAACCGATGTACAGCACGCGACGGGCAAACAGCGATTGGCGGAACGGCCGGCGGCGTTCAAGGGTTCGCTGGCGCAGCCAGAAGTGGTTGGCGACTTGCTCCATCCGTACGCGCAGGCTCATCAGGTCCAGCTTCGGTGTCGGCAGGGGAGCCAGGCTTGTCACTCGATACAGTGCACCGTTGAGCATCACTACCGGAATGCATTCCACCGACGGATCTTTTTTCGGTAACTCGCGGATGACATTGCGCACTACGCGTTGAATTCCGGAGTTGGCCTGGGGGTGTTCGAACACATAGGTGCATTCGACCAGTAACCGCGTCATGGTGCTGTCTCCGGGGTGATGGGTTCTACTGGGGTGTCCGACGAGCGCGTAATGCTGGTTTGCGCCTCAAGCCAGGAACAGCCGACGAAGTCTTCCTGACGGTTGTTGATGACATGGAATACCAGGCCGTAATCGCGCCATTCGAAATTTCGGTCCAGGTGCGAGTCCAGGCGCGACAGGCTCAGGGCGACGGAGTAGTTGCCCTTGCCCAGGCGCATGGGAAAGGCAAAGCGGTAGGTCACCCGTTCGCCAGCGCTCAGGTCGGTCAACGCCTGTTCGAGCCGATGGGTGTTGATGCCATACATCGCCTGGCCCAGGCGATCCTTGATCAGGAAACCCAACACCAGTCGTTCGATGTCCTGGCGGACGTCAACTTGCACCTCCAGCACCATCGGCTGGCCGACTTCGGCCACTTCCACCGAGCGCTGGCGCTGATCCAGCAGGCGCACGCTGTGGATGGTCGCTTCGCCGGTGCCGGAGATGGTTTGCACCTGGCCATTGGCGAGCATTTCCTGGCGTACGATCTGGCCTTCGCGTTCGGCGAGCATGGCGTTGTAATAGTCCATCACCTCTTCCGGCTTGCCGTGCATGGCCATGCGACCCTTTTCCAGGAGGATGGCGGTGTCGCAGATCGACTGAATCGCCGAGCGGTMGTGAGACACGATCAGCAAGGTAGTCCCGGCCCGACGGAAGCTGCGGATGCGTTCGAAACTCTTGTGCTGGAAGTAGGCGTCACCGACTGACAGCGCTTCGTCGACGATCAGGATGTCCGGCCGCCGCGCCGTAGCGACACTGAACGCCAGCCGCATCTGCATGCCACTGGAGTAGGTGCGCACCGGGTGGTCGATGGCGTCGCCAATTTCGGCAAACCCTTCGATTTCCGGCATTAGCGCTTCGATCTCTTCGACCTGCATCCCCAGCAACTGACCGGCCATGAAAGCGTTCTGGCGTCCGGTAAAATCGGGGTGAAAGCCCATGCCCAACTCAAGCAACGCGGCGACGCGCCCGTGCAGATGGATCTGCCCGCATGTGGGCTGGGTGGTGCCGGTGATCATCTTCAGCAAAGTACTTTTGCCGGCGCCGTTGACCCCGACAATGCCGACTGCTTCACCCGGCTGGATTTCAAAATCGACACCTTGCAGGACCCAGTGCAAGTGATGACGGGATCGGGAAAACGGCACCAGCCATTCAAACAGCCGGCTCCAGCGGTTTGGATACTGTTTATAGGCCTTGCCCAGGCCACTGACGCGTATATGTCCCATCAGAGCTCGTCCACCATTTCACCGACACGCTGGCGGAAAAGCCGCAGCCCCATCACGCAGAACAGCACGCCAATCACCAACAGCGGAGTCAGCGAACTCCAGACCGGCCATTGGTTGTAGAGAAACAGATTCTGGTAGCTTTGCATCAAGGCGGTCATGGGGTTGAGCCCCAACAGCCGTTGAACGGGCTCGGGAAGGATCGACATCGGATAGACGATCGGTGTCAGCCAGAACCAGAACTGCAGGCAAATCCCGAAGAACTGTCCGACGTCGCGGAAGAATACGTTCAGCACCCCGAGAATCATCCCCAGCCCGGCGCAGAAGATCACCTGGAGTATCAGCAGCGGCACCAGTGCCAGCATCGCCATGCCCGGCAAGCGCCCGGAGATCAGCAAAAAGCCGAGGAACAAGCCAAGGATGATCGCGAAGTTGATCCCCGCGTTGAGCAATACGATCACCGGCAGGCAGATCCGCGGGAAGCTGATTTTCTTCAGCAGATTGGCGTTTTCCAGAAACATGCCCTGGCTGCGCAGGGTGATTTCGGAGAACAGCCCCCAGGTCAGCAGACCGGCGCAGAGGTACACGCTGTAGGCCAACCCGTCTTCCACACCGGGCAATCGGGCGCGCATGATCTGGGAAAAAATCACCGTGTAGACGACGATCATCGACAGCGGATTGAGCACGGTCCAAAGCGCACCGAACAGTGAGTTGCGATACCGCGACTGGAACTCTCGCTTGACACTACCGAGGATGAAGCCCCGGTAGCTCCACAGCGAGCGATACAAATTGAGCAACATTCAGACCGTCCTGCCGTACTGATCTTCGAAGCGGACGATATCGTCCTCTCCCAGATACTCACCGCTTTGAACTTCAATGATCACCAGATCGATCACCCCCGGGTTTTCCAGACGATGCTTGTGCCCGGCGGCAATGAAGGTGGACTCGTTTTTGGCCACCAGATGCGACCCCGAACCGTTGTTGGTGACCTTGGCCATGCCTTCGACCACCACCCAGTGTTCGTTACGGTGATGGTGCATTTGCAGCGACAGCTTGGCGCCAGGTTTGACCACGATGCGTTTGATCTTGAAGCGCGGGCCTTCCTCCAGCACGGTGTAAGTGCCCCACGGCCGGCTGACGGTGCGGTGCAGGCGATAGCTTTCGTGTTCTTTCTCTTTGAGCTGCTTGACCACCTTGCGCACGTCTTGTGCGCGGTCGGCGTGGGCCACGAGTACGGCGTCGGCAGTGTCGATGACGATCAGGTTATCCACGCCAACGGTCGCGACCATGCGGCCATCGCTCTGGACGAAGTTGTTGTGACTGTCGATGAACAGCGCTTCGCCGCTGGCGCGGTTGTTCTGTGCGTCGGCCGCAACCAGGGCACTGACAGCCCCCCACGAGCCGATGTCGCTCCAATCGAAGCCGGCAGGCACCACCACCACCTTGTCGGAACGCTCCATCAAGGCATAGTCGATAGAAATATCAGTCATTTCGGCGAAATGTGTCGCCGACAATTCCTGTTGCAGGCAGCCGCCGGTCTCGACTGTGGTGCTGGCCGCCAGGCACGCGTCGGCCTGTTCGAGCAGTTGCGGGGCGTGGAGCTGCAACTGCGCCAGCAAAGTGCCGACCGAGAAACAGAACATGCCCGAGTTCCACAGGAAATTGCCGCTTTCCAGGTAGTGCATGGCGGTTTGCAGGTCGGGTTTTTCGACGAAGCGTGCGACCTTGGCCGCGCCTTGCTCGTCCAGCGACTCACCGCGTTCGATGTAACCGAAACCGGTCTCCGGCGCCGTCGGGATTACACCGAAGGTCACCAAATGTCCGGCCTCGGCCAGTTTCACGGCATGGCTGACGGCGGTCTTGAAAGCCTTTTCATTCTGGATCAGGTGGTCAGCCGGCATCACCACCAGAATCGCTTCGTTGCCGTGCAATGCCTGCAGCGACAGGGCCGCGGTGGCAATGGCCGGCGCGGTATTGCGGCCTACCGGTTCCAGCACGAAGTGGCCGCGGTGATGACCCAGATGGGCGTCCTGATAGTGATCCTTGCTTTGAAAGTAGTAGTCACGGTTGGTCACCGTGACGATATCGCCGTGTGTGCCGAGCAGCCCGGCCGCGCGCTGATAGGTCTTGCCCAGCAGTGTCTGGCCATCGGGTAAGGTCATGAACGGCTTGGGGTGACCTTCACGCGAAACCGGCCACAGCCTTGTCCCGGTACCACCGGAAAGAATCACGGGAATCAGCATGGCCTACTCCTTGGCGACGCGCTTCATGTCCGCATCCATCATCATGCGGATCAGGGTCTGCAAATCTGTTTTTGGCTCCCAGCCCAACAGCCGTTTCGCCTTGGCCGGATTACCCAACAGCACGTCGACTTCGGCCGGGCGGAAAAACGCCGGATCGATCTTCACGAAATCACGGTAATCGAGGCCGACGTGTTCGAAGGCGATCTGGCACATCTCGCGCACCGTGGTCGTCACGCCCGTGGCGACCACGAAGTCATCGGCCTTGTCCTGTTGCAGCATCAGCCACATGGCTTCGACGTAGTCGCCGGCAAAGCCCCAATCGCGCTTGGCGTCGATGTTACCCAGGCGCAACTCCTGCTGCTTGCCCTGTTTGATGCGGGCGGCGGCGTCGGTGACTTTGCGGGTCACGAATTCGATTCCGCGCAGCGGTGATTCGTGGTTGAACAAGATGCCGCTACTGGCATGCAGGTTGAAGCTTTCGCGGTAGTTCACGGTGATCCAGTGACCGTAGAGCTTGGCCACACCGTATGGGCTGCGCGGATAGAACGGAGTGTTTTCGTCCTGTTGCTCGGCCTGGATCAGGCCAAACATTTCGCTGGTCGAAGCCTGGTAGAAACGCGTGTGCGGGCTGAACTGACGAATCGCCTCGAGGAGGTGGGTCACACCCAGCCCGTCGACGATCCCGGTAGTCACGGGTTGGTCCCAGGACGCGGCGACAAAGCTTTGCGCGGCCAGGTTGTAGACTTCGTCGGGAGCCGACTTGATCACCGCGCGCTGCACCGAACAGGCGTCTGCCATGTCGCCGTCCAGATAGACAATGTCACCTTCGACGCCCATTTCGCGCAGACGCCAGCGCGAGTCGCTGCTGCGCCGTGCTACCAGGCCGTGGACTTTATAGCCCTTGTCGAGCAGCAGTTTGGCGAGGTAGGCGCCGTCTTGTCCGGTGATCCCTGTGATCAATGCACTTTTTGTCATTCTTGTCGTACCCGTGACTCCCAGTCGGACAGGATCGCCCGCAGGGATTGTTGTGTTGTAAGTTCAGGCGCCCATCCTGTGGCCTGGTGCAGCTTGGCATGGCTGCCACAGACGCGACGCTGCTCTGCGCGGCGAAGACGCGCAGGGTCTTGAATCAGTTGCATATCGACCTGGGCCAGATCGGCCAGTTGCTCGATCAGGGCGCGGATGCTCTGCTCGACACCGGAGCAGATGTTGTAGACCTGTCCGGGCGCACCGCGTTCAAGCAATGCCAGGTAGGCGGAGACGACATCGCTGACATCGAGAAAATCGCGCGTTACATCAATGTCACCCACTTCCAGTTCAGGCGCTTGCAGGCCGTGCTTGATCCGGCAAATTTGCCGGGCGGCGCTGGCGATGACAAAGCTGTCCAGCTGCCCGGCACCGATGTGGTTAAAGGGGCGTGCGACCAGCACCGGCCAGCCTTCGGTCATGCCCCATTGCAGGCACAGCATTTCCGCCGAAAGCTTGCTCACGGCATACGGGTTGCGCGGGCAGGGCGGCTGGTGCTCGTCGATCGGCAAGGCGCTTTCGCTGACCTGGCCGTAGACGTCGCCGGAGCTGACATACAGAAAGGTGCCGTTGAAGTCTCGGGCCTTGAGGGCTTGCAGCAGGTTCAGGGTACCCAGCAGGTTGACCTGAAAAGTCTTCGCCGGGTCACGAAAGGCTTCGGGGACAAAGGTTTGTCCAGCCAGGTGAATCACGGCATCAGGCATTTGCGGCCACAGGCCTTCGAGGCTCTTGGGTTCGCAAAGATCATAACGGGATGGAACGGGCGACAATTCCCACCCCGAGTCGTCTGTGTTCAGACGGGATTGGATGTGACGTCCTACGAATCCACTGAGACCCGTAATGAACAGACGTTTTTTCAAACAGCGGCCCCCTCAATGAGCAAACTTCGGCAACCTCCAGTCTTTGCTGGGTAAACCGGAAAGCATGGGCTGCTTTCTCGGTCATATCAGACATGCGAAGTCGTTGTTGTAGTTGTTTGGTAGCCAATCTGTGCCAATTGTGCGGCAATTTCAACAGGTCCCACCGTGACCGGTCAGTTCTCGTTTTAGTAGCCTGATTTATTCTCGCCAGACGGTTCACGAAGCCCTGGCGGATGTGTTTAGAATGCCCCTCATCACGATTGCCCAGCGATCAGCATGGCGGTAATCCGACCAGGCGAAGCTGACCACTAAAACAAGAACGCAGGCGGGCAGGCAGAGGATGGGCGAGCATCGGTATACCGGCTCGACCTGTGGCGCTACCGTCATAAGAATGAGACTGCCGGGACGGCGGTTTCATCGTGGGATGCCATGAATTTCATTCTTTACTCGGACGTGAACGACCGCTCGATCAGCCAGAGCCTCGGCCGTCCCGAATACAGTTACTACTTCGTCCTCAAGGCTTATCGCCCGGTGCTGGAAAGCCTTGGGCGGGTCCACGTGGTTGAATCGACCACCGAGATCGACCCGCTGTATCGGCAGCTTCAGCTCAATGGCGAAGAGAGCCTGTTCCTCTCGTTCACGCCCCCCCACAAAACCCTGAGCAACCTGCACTGCCCGACAGTCTGCGTGGTTGCCTGGGAGTTCGACTCGATCCCGAACGAGCCATGGGATAACGACCCGCAGCAGGACTGGAGCCGTACGCTGGCACGCCATGGGCGGGTGATTACCTTGTCCAGCCATACTGCGCAGGCTGTGCGCAGGGCATTGGGCGAGGACTTCCCGGTATTGGTCCTGCCGACACCGCTGTGGGAAACCTTCGCCGAGGTTCGCAACCAGTTTGCGAATGTACCGATCAACCCGGGCACGACGTTGCAGACCAAGGGCTGCATCATCGACAGTCGCGTTTTGGGTCTTTCGGCTGACGGGCTGATTGCACCGATCGTCACTGCGCCAGAGCCCGAACCGGCGCAACTGCCAGCGCCAGCAGAACCCGAAATCGTTAACGAGGCGCCCCCTCTGACCTGGCGTCGACGTGCGTTCATCGTCAAGCACTACGTGCGGCAGACCTATCGTGAAGCCTTTCGCGATCTGCTGCCCGAGCGCCTGCGTACGCTGATCGCCAGTCTGCGACCCGAGCGTCCGGTGATGGCAGAGCCTGTAGTGGAAGTGACCGTCGAGGCGCCGCCTAAAGACCCGCACCMGCAAGCCAGCCTTCCCGATACCACAGCGGTGGTCGAAACCCGGGTCGATGGAGTGATTTACGTCAGCGTTTTCAACCCTGATGACGGTCGCAAGAACTGGCACCAACTGATTACCGCGTTCTGCTGGGCCATGCGTGACGTCGAAGATGCCACGCTGGTGCTGAAAATGACCCAGAGTGACCTGTCCACCTACTACGTCGAAATGCTGACCCTGCTGTCGCAACTGTCGCCCTTTGCCTGTCGCGTGGTCGTCATGCATGGCTATCTGGATGACCAGCAGTTTGCCCGGTTGTACGGGGCCGCCAGTTTCTACGTCAATGCCTCGCGCTGTGAAGGGCTATGCCTGCCACTGATGGAGTTCATGGCGTGCGCAAAACCGGTGATCGCACCGGCGCATACGGCGATGCAGGATTACATCGACGACCGCGTGGCCTTTATCGTCGAGTCCAGTCAGGAACCGGCCGTCTGGCCGCAGGACACGCGCATCCTGTTCCGCACCTTGCGCCACCGACCGGACTGGGGCTCGCTGAAAACCGCCTATCAGAACAGTTACCGGATGGCCAAGGAGCAACCGGCCAGCTATCAGGCGATGTCCGTGGCGGCGAGCGAACGCATGCGCGATTACTGCAGTTTCGCGGCGGTGCAAAAACGCCTGACGGGTTTTTTCGAATTGGCCCAGGTCACTGAGCCTACGCCGGCATCGACTGCCGCCGTAGCGGGTACGGCATCATGCTGATCATCATTCATTCAGAAACCAACAAAAGTAACATCCTGCAGAACCTCGGCCGCCCCGAGTACAGCTACTACTTTGTGCTCAAGGAGTTCCGCCCGGTGCTGGAGCGGCTGGGGCAGGTCATCGAAGTCAGCAATCCCGACGAACTGGTCGACCGTTTATATTTCGATTGCCAAAGCCGTGGCGAGGATTGTGTGTTCCTGTCCTTTTCGCCCCCGCATCGCACTCCGATGCATTACGCCTGCCCGACCATCCCGGTATTCGCCTGGGAGTTCAGTACCATTCCCACCGAAAGCTGGCAGGGCGAGCCTCGGCATGACTGGCGCCTGGTGCTGGGTGCATCGGGTGCGGCGATTACCCATTCCAGTTTCACGGTAAACGCCGTGCGCGACGTGATGGGGCCGGACTACCCGATCAGTGCCATCCCGGCACCGGTCTGGGACCGTTTTGCCGGACGGGGCCGGGGCTTGAGCAAAAAGCCCCAGGCCGAACAGGTGAAACTCAACCTGCGCGGCCTGTTGATCGACAGTCGTGAACTGGACCTGCGGCCTTACGGACCCGAGGCGTTGCGCGAAGGTGAGGCGGTGGCGTTCGATGGGCCGGTGCGTGATTGCGAGCTGGTGCTCGACGGTGTGATCTATACCTCGGTCTTCAACCCTTACGATGGCCGCAAAAACTGGCAGGACATGCTCAGCGCGTTCTGCACCACGTTCCGCAATACGCCCGATGCGACACTGGTACTGAAGCTGACGCACCACGATATCGCCGATGCGCTGAACGACATGCTGCATCATCTTTACAAGAACCAGTCGTACCGCTGCCGCATTGTGCTGATTCACGGCTTCCTTGCCGATGCGGATTATGAGCGTCTGGTCGAAGCCACCAGTTACGTGGCCAACAGCTCGTTTGGTGAAGGTCAGTGCCTGCCGTTGATGGAGTTCATGTCCTGCGGCAAACCGGCCGTTGCTCCTTGCAACACGGCGATGGCGGACTACATTGACTGCGACAACGCCTTCATTGTCGACTCGACGGACGAGCTGACGGCCTGGCCCCACGATCCGCGTGCGGCCTACCGGACCCTGCGTTACATCACCAACTGGGATTCGCTGTGTTCGGCGTACCAGGCCAGTTACGACGTGGCGAAGGCGGATGACGAGCGTTATGAGCGCATGTCGGCCCATGCCGTGAACAGCCTGGAGAAATTCTGCAGCCAGGCCAGTACCGAACAGCGTCTGGAGAGCTTTTTCGCGCAGCTGTTGCAGCGCACCAAGGCGCTCACCGCGCAAACCGTCCAAGCATGATTCGCGGGCTGCTCAGGTGGTTGCGTCCGACACCTGCCCCCATCCCGGTGACCGTTCCGGCAAGCCCTGTATCACCCAGGGATGTGGGCTTATGTGACGCCGTGCTCGACGGCTGGTTTCTGGGTGACAGCGGTGAATTGCTCAAGGGCTTCGCCATCACGGCGGACGACACCTTGCTGGACGTCGGTTGCGGTGAAGGTGTGGCGACGTTGTTTGCGGTACGTCAGGGCGCCTCGGTGATCTTCACCGACAGCGAACACGACAAGGTCCGCGACCTCGCCCGGCAAGTAGAAGCCCAGTCGGACCAGCCGAGCCTGGGGCTGGTCAGCAACAGCCTGCCGCTGCCGCTGGCCGATGGCTGCGCCAGCAAGGTCGTGTGCATGGAAGTGCTTGAGCACATCGATCAGCCCGAGCCGTTCATGGCCGAACTGGTGCGCATGGGACGCCCCGGGGCGTTGTACCTGCTGAGTGTGCCGGCGCCGGTGGGTGAACATTTGCAGCAGGGCATCGCACCCGCCAGCTATTWCCAGTCACCCAACCATGTACAGATCTTTACCCCGGAGCGCTTTGCCGCGTTGGTTGAAGACGCTGGGCTGGTGATCGAGCATCGTCAGGCCACAGGCTTTTTCTGGGTCATGGGCATGATCTTTTTTTGGGCCAGCGAGCGGGCAGCCGGGCGCGATCCCGGGGGCGCGGTGCGAGACCGGATCCAGGCGCCGTACCCGCCGTTGATGGAGAGTTGGGCGCGAACCTGGCAAGACCTGCTGGCGCAACCCAACGGGCTGGCGATCAAGCAGGTGCTTGATCAATTCATGCCCAAGAGCCAGGTGATCATTGCCCGCAAACCGGTGGATACCGATGCAATGTCCAGGAGGACGGCATGAGCAGCAAACGGATCATGGACATCGAGTTGTTGCGTGGCATTGCGGTGCTCGGCGTGTTGTTCCATCACCTGCAAGGCAGTCTGTTCACCGACACGGTGCCACTGCTGCAAACCATCACTGCGTTTGGCCAACCCTGGTGGGGCGTCGATCTGTTTTTCGCCATCTCGGGGTTTGTCATCGCTCGCAGTCTTATACCGGCGTTGYAAGGCTGCAGCACGCGTCAGGAATACTGGCAGCAGACGCGCAACTTCTGGCTGCGCCGAGCCTTTCGACTGTTGCCGTCGGCGTGGCTGTGGCTGGCGCTGATGTTGCTGGCCTGTGTGTTTCTCAACCGCTCCGGGGCCTTCGGCACGCTGCACGCGAATGTGCAGGCGACCTTGGCGGGGATTGCGCAGTACGCCAATTTTCGCTTTGCCGACAGCTTCTACCACTATGAGTACGGCACCAGTTTCGTCTACTGGAGCCTGTCGCTGGAGGAGCAGTTCTACCTGTTGTTTCCGTTGCTGATTCTGGTCTGTCGCAAACACCTGGTGTGGGCACTGCTGGCGCTGGTCGCGGTGCAGTTGCTGACGTTGCGCACGCCGATCCTGATGGTGGTCCGAACCGACGCATTGGCCCTTGGCGTGCTGTTGGCCATGTGGAGTGGGCGACCCGGTTATGTGCGCTGGGAACCGACGTTCTTACGCCGGCCATGGGTCGGGGTGTCGGCGCTGGTGGTTATTTCGTTGACGTTGAGCGTGCTAGCCACCGACCGCTTCACGTTCACCAACTACCGAATCGGCGCGATTGCCGTGCTCAGTGCGGTGCTGGTCTGGGTGGCGTCCTACAACCGTGATTACTTGATGCCTCGGGGGTTGCTGAAGAGTCTGATGACCTGGATCGGCAGTCGCTCCTACGGTATCTACCTGATTCATATTCCGGCCTATTCGCTGGTCCGTGAATTCATCTTCCGCTTGCAGGCGGTCAATCTGCCCAATCCGGCCGGGCATCCAATCCTGACCCTGCTGATCGCTGGCGGGGTGATCGCCCTGTTGAGTGAGCTCAATTACCGCTGCATCGAAATGCCCATGCGTAATCGCGGTGCCGCGCTGGTGCTACGCCTGGGCACGTCCCGAACCTCCGTCCCATCCTCTGGAGTGACCTCATGCTGAGCCTTTTGAAGAAACTCACGGCGGGTGCGCCCGTCCCTGCACCCGTGCAGCCAGAGGCGCCCGCGACCAAGGTCGATCCGTACATGCTGGGGCTGCACGATGCGATCCTCAGCGGCTGGTTCAACCAGCAAACCGGCGAGCTGTTCACCGGTTTCCCGGTGACCGCCGAGGACACGTTGCTCGACGTCGGCTGCGGTGACGGTGGTAACGTGCATTTCTGTGCCACGCGCGGTGCAAAGATCATCATTGCCGATATCGATGCAGCCAAGGTCGAGGCGACCCGTCAGCGTCTCAGCGACACCATCGCGCCCAGCGTCGAGTGTCACGTCACCGACTGCAATCCACTGCCGATAGCCACTGCGACCGCGACGCGGGTGGTCTCCACCGAGGTCATCGAACACGTCGACGATCCGGCACAGTTCCTCGCCGAACTGGTGCGCGTAGGTAAGCCTGGCGCGCTGTATTTGCTCAGCGTCCCGCATCCCAGCTCGGAAGACCTGCAAAAAGACATCGCCGCTCCCGAGTATTTCCAGAAGCCCAACCACATCCGGATCATCAGCGAAGAGCAGTTCAAGCAGATGGTCAGCGATGCCGGCCTGGAACTGATCAGTCACAGCCAGTACGGTTTTTACTGGTCGATGTGGATGCTGCTGTTCTGGGAAGCCAAGGTCGATTTCAGCAACGCTGATCATCCACTGCTCAATCWCTGGGCTGACACCTGGCAGGCCGTGCTGGATTCGCCACGCGGGGCGCAGATCAAGCAGGCGCTGGACGCAGTTGTGGCGAAAAGTCAGGTGATCATTGCCCGCAAGCCTATGGCTGCGTAGGCTAACGTGCTGAGCAACAAGGGCCCTGAGAGGCCCTTTTTGCGTTAAGGGATTAACTCAGCCACAGGCCTTTATGTCAGCGACTTTTTTCGTCCGTTGCGCGCTATTGCTAGTCGCTGTGCTGCTCAACGGTTGCCAGCCGCAGGACGCGCCGCCGCTCGATCAACAGCTTTACGTCTGGCAGCGGCAATGGACTGATGCTCATGACGACGCCCTGGCTCAATCGCGCGGGGACTTTTCAACGTTGCGGGTGTTGGCCTTGCAGACTTATCCACAGGCTGGCTGGCGTCGCGCGCGAATCAACCCTGCGCTGTTGAAAAATGATGGTCGCCCACTGATTGCGGTGATTCGGCTCGATGGCCAGCTCAAGACCCTGGATCAAACCGAAGCCACGGCGCAGATCCAGAGCGTAGTTGCCGAGTGGCAGGCTCAGGGCCTGACGCTGGCCGGTGTCGAAATTGACCACGATTCCGGCACGGCGCGCCTGCCGGCCTACCGCGAGTTTCTTGCGAGGTTGCGCAACGTGTTGCCGGCTACGTTGAAACTGAGCATCACTGCACTGCCGGCCTGGCTCGACAGTCCCGAACTGCCGGGGTTGCTGGCGGTGGTCGACAGCAGCGTGTTGCAGGTGCACGCGGTGAACAGTCCCGAACACGGGTTGTTTGATCCGGCCCAGGCGAAACAATGGGCCGGGCGCTGGAGCCGGATCACTGCGAAACCCTTCTACCTGGCGTTGCCGGCCTACGGTATCGCATTGCTGCCGGGGGACGGTGGGGCGCCGATTGTCGAAAGCGAAGTGCCGATCGAGCGCATCGGCCAGCGCCGTGAGCTACGGGCTGATCCGCAACAGTTATCGAAACTCGCCAGCCAATTGCGCGCCGAGCCACCGCCCCATCTGGCCGGGTTGATCTGGTTTCGTCTGCCACTCAAGGGCGACCGACGCGCGTGGAGCCTGGCAACGTTGCGTGCGGTGGCGCGCGGTGATCGGTTGGCCAGTCAGCTCGACCTGAACCTTTCCAGCCATGACGGTCTGTACGACATTGCGGTGAGCAATCGCGGCAACCTCGACGCAGGTCTGCCCGAGCGCGTGACGTTGGCGGTCACGGAATGCGATGCGGTGGATGCGCTCAACGGCTATACCGTGCAGCAGACACCCGGACAACTCAGCTTTACCCGCCTCAAAGACGGCCGATTGCCGGCAGAGGCCGAACGCTCCCTTGGTTGGGCGCGCTGCACAAAAATTGATCAAGGAAGTGCTCATGTCCACCCATAACGTGTCGCGTCATTTGCTCGCTGTAAGTCTCTGTCTGCCGCTGGGCTGCGCGATGGCTTGTGGGCCTGATTTTCCGCTGCGCTTGCTCGGCGACCGGACACAGATCCTGGGCGAATTGCCGGAAGGCAGCTTCCGGTTCGAAGTGAATCGCCTGGGCAAAGCCATCGCCGGTTTGAAGCCTGCACAGGTAATGACAGGCGACTATGTTTACGGCGCAGGCAATGATCTTTATGTGCAGGCGCGAAACACCGCTGAACAGACGGGTTTGAGCGACGCTCAGCGCGCGCAGGTAGCGCAGTTGCGAACACTTCAGAACGCGCAACAAGTGCAAGCCGAGGGCGCCAGCCTGCCGCCTGAACTCAGCCTGTACACCGCCGGTGCCGTGGCCTTCAATGCGGGCGAGCATGCTGTCGCGGCTGAGTATTTCCGCAAAGTGCTGGCGCTGCCGGCCGATCAGCGTGCGTTGCGCAGCACCTGGGCGGCTTACTCGCTGGGACGGGCCTTGTTCGCCATCAGCCAGGAGGCCAATGACCTCGATGAAACCGGGCGCCGCGAGAGTCTGCAACAGGCCCGGCAGGCCTTTGTGCAGGCTCGTCAGTTGAGTATCGAGGGCTTCAGCGACCCTCAGGAATTGGGCATCGCCAGCCTCGGCGAAGAAGCGMGGCTGGTACGCCTGGCCGGTGACTGGAACACCGCCGTCGAGCTTTACGCGACGCAGAGCCTGCAAGGCTCGCAAGTCGGTTACAGCTCACTCAAGCAGTTGATGAATGAACTGGGCGAGATGCCGGAGGCGCAGCTCAACGAGGTGCTCAAAGGCAAAGCGGTGCAGCAATTGGTCACGGCGGCGTTGATCAGCCATGTCGGTTGGTCGTACGGTGAACAACCACCCGCTGAACAAAAAATGATCAAGTCGCTGGTCCAGAGCACCGTTGGCAGCCTGGATAACGCTGATCGCCTGGCGGCGCTGAATTATCAGATCGGTGATTACGCCACCACCAAAACCTTGCTCGAACATGCCGGTGACAGCGGCCTGGCCTGGTGGCTGCGAGCCAAAATAGCGTTGCGGGAGGGTGACAAAGCGGCGGCTGCCGGCGCCTATGCCAAGGCGGCCAAAGCCTTCCCGCAGGATGAAAACTGGGGTGGTCGCAGGGCGTCCAGCGGTGACTACGAAACGCTCAAGCCCGGCTGCCGGGTCGACGGTGAAAGTGCGCTGCTGGCGCTGGAACGTGGCGATTATCTGCAAGCCTTTGAGCAGCTGTATCGCAGCCAGGATCTCTACTGGGAAGACGCGGCTGTTGTCGCGGAACGGGTGCTGACGGTCGATGAGCTCAAGCAGTTTGTCGACCGCCAGGTACCAGCGCCAACGCCGTTGACCCAGCAGGAGCGCGAGCGTTATGTGCCGGTACCGATCGCGGCACGTTTGCGCGACTTGCTCGGGCGTCGGTTGTTGCGCGAGGAGCGCTACGATGAAGCGCCGGCGTACTTTGATAATCCTGAGTTGCAAGCCAAAGCTCGAGCCTACGGGCAATCGCGTCAGGACGCCGAGTCGCGCTGGTGGCCAACCCGTCGCGCAGCGGATTATTTCAACGCCGCCTGGATGGCTCGCAAGTGGGGAATGGAGATTCTCGGCTATGAGATGGCCCCGGATTACGCCACGTTCGATGGCAACTACAGCCTTGAGAAGACTGAGTTAAAAGTCGGGCCGCTGATCACTGAAGGGGAGGTGCAACGCCAGCAAGCCAGCTCAGCCAAACCGGACGAACGTTTCCACTACCGTTACGTTGCTACTGGCCTGGCTAGCAAGGCGGCGGACCTGTTGCCCCACAGCAGCCAGGCGTTCGCGGCGGTTCTGTGTGCCGCCGCGGGTTTTGGTACCAGCGTTGAGGAGGAAAAGGCCTTCTACCAACGTTATGTCAAAGAAGGACCTTATGTGGATTGGGCGGTGAACTTCGGGCATCAATGCCCTTATCCCGACTTTCAGAACGCCGATAAACGTTACGTGACTCAAGTCCTGGAACCCGTGCGTTCAACCTTGCGCCCCTATAAAAAGTGGCTGCAAATGGGTTCTGTGGTGGTGTTCACGGCATTGGCCCTGTGGCTGATCAATCGCCACAAGCGCAAGGCCAATCGTCAAGCCTGCTGAACGAACGTCAGGCGCAGCGCAAAACCGATCAGCAGGCTGCCAAACAGCCATTGCTGCATGCGCTGCGCCGAGGGGCTGCGCTCCAGCCAGCGACCGAGCCAGGCGCCGATCAGCGCGTAACCGCTGTCGAACAGCAAACCGGCCACCACCAGCAACACGCCCAGGGTCGCGAACTGCGTCAGCACCGGCCCTGCCTGCGGGTTGATAAACTGCGGCAACAGCACCGAGCAAAACAGCAGCGCCTTGGGGTTGAGCAGGTTGGTCAACAAGCCGCGCTGGATCGCCTCGCGCCACGCAAGTTTCGCTGCGACTGTGCCGTTGGTGTTCAGGTTCGGCAGCAGGTTCGAGCGCAGGCATTGAATCCCCAGCCACAGCAGATACGCGGCACCGGCCAGACGCACTACTTCAAAAGTCCAGGGTGCAGCCTTGAACAGCGTCGCCAGGCCCAGCGCTGCCAGCGCAACGTGGCAACCCCGGGCAATCGCCAGGCCAATGGCGGTGGCCAGCGCGGCGGCTTTGCCCTGCCGGGCACCGGTTTGCAGCAGCAGAATCATGTCCGGGCCGGGCAACAGGTAAACCACTGCCAAGGCCAAAAAGAACATCCAGAGTCCTGCCATGCTGCACCCCATTCGTTAGCGATTCGGTGATCAAAGTCTAGGGCCGAAGGGCAGGGCAGGTGGTTGCGTAGTCGCGCCTGGAAACAGCTAGACTTGGCAGCTTCTGCCAATCAATGAATAAAAACAGTCGGGAACTGCCAAACCATGAAACTGGACGCCTACGACCGCCGCATCCTTGCCGCGCTGCAACGCGACGGTCGCCTGAGCAACGTGCAACTGGCGGACGAGATCGGCCTGTCGGCTTCGCCGTGTCTGCGCCGGGTGCGAATGCTGGAAGAGGCCGGGGTGATTCGCGGCTATCAAGCGAACCTCGACCGCGACGAAGTGGGGCTGGGGCTGACCGTGTTTGTCGGGGTCAAGGTCGAGCGCCACAACGACGAAGAGGCCGAAGCGTTTCGTCTGGCGGTAACGGCATTGCCCGAGGTGATTTCGGCGTTTCTGGTGTCAGGCGAATCGGATTTTCTGCTGCAAGTGGTGGTGCCGGATTTGCGCGGTTATGAGCGCTTTTTGACCGGCAGCCTGCTCAAGTTGCCGGGTGTGAGTGATATCCGCAGCAACTTCGCAATTCATACGGTAAAAACCCCGGGGCCATTACCGCTGGGGCATTTGCCGAGCTGATGCCCTTGCTCAGCCCGACTACGCTTTCATCTTTATATGTGCGGGTTGGGTGATGGGCGGGGAGCCAAAAATTCACTACCATCGTTATATCGTAACGATTTGCAAAACTATTGGTCAGTCAGTCCTCGGCGTTGATCGTGGTGGTGGCCGGTTTGCAATCGGCCTGGTGGATCACCCAATGGCGGGCGCTGGCGCTGGCTGAACCGGTGGTTGTGCTGGCTGCGGAACAGATCGAAATCACCGAGGCGCTCGGCTGGTATGAGCGACTGTTGGCGCGAGCGGGTGAGCGCTGGACCGGATTACTGGCGCAGATCGGCGCGCCGACGTTGTGGCTGGCCGGTTGGTCATTGCTGGCGTTGTTCAGCCTCGAACAGTTCTGGAACCTGACATTACCCGCCGCTGCGCTGGGTCTTTCGGCCAGCGTTGGGGCAGCGCTATCGTTGCTGCTGGCGTTCGGTTTGCTGGTGTGCGAACGCCAACTGACTCAGGAAATTCCCGCGCAATGGCCCGAAGCCGGGCAGTTGGCGCAGCTCACTCGCGTGGCGATCATCTGTCTGGTGACCGGCGCATTCTGCCTGTTGTTCAGCAGCGAAACTGCCGTCTGGCCTGTGCGCCTGGCGGTGTTGATCGGTTTACTGCCGGGGCTGGTCGCCGCAGAGTTGTTGCTGCGTGCGGTGTTGTCGTTGTTCAGTCCGCGTCGCGATCTGCTCGAACCGACGTTGCTGGCGCGCAGTTTTGTCGCGGACATGTTGCGCTGGCCGCCACAACCTTTGTTGGCGTTGCAGCACGAATTGCATAACCGCTTTGGCATCGATCTGCGGCAGATCTGGGCTTTCACTTACATGCGTCGGGCCTTCTTGCCTGTGCTGAGCGTGGTGCTGTTCGTGGGTTGGCTGCTCACCGGGATTCACGAAATACCGCTGCAAGGGCGGGGGATCTACGAGCGCTTTGGCAAGCCGGTTCAGGTGTTTGGTCCGGGTTTGCATGCCGGTCTGCCTTGGCCGTTGGGAAGGGTGCTGAGCGTTGAAAATGGCGTGGTTCACGAATTGGCGACCAGCGTCGGTGACACGCCAGCGGTGACGGTGGCTGATCCTGCGGAAGGGTCCGCACCGGCCATTGCCAATCGGTTGTGGGACGCCAGCCACGTGAATGACAAGTCCCAGGTGATTGCCAGTAGCAGCAACGATAAACAGAGCTTCCAGATCGTCAACATGGACGTGCGTTTTGTCTACCGCATCGGTCTGAGTGATCAGGCCGCGTTGGCGGCAACCTACAACAGCACCGATGTACCCACACTGATTCGCAGCACTGCCAGCCGGATTCTGGTGCACGACTTTGCCTCGCGGACCCTCGACGGTTTGCTTGGGGCCGATCGGGTAGGGCTCGCCGAAGACATTGGTCGTGCCGTGCAGGCTGATTTGCAGAAACTCGACAGCGGCGTGGAAATCCTCGCCACGGTCGTCGAAGCGATTCATCCTCCGGCCGGCGCTGCCAACGCCTATCACAGCGTGCAAGCCGCGCAGATCGGCGCGCAAGCGTTGATCGCGCGCGAGCGTGGCGCGGCTGCCGAGCAGACCAATCAGGCGCAATTGCAGGCCAGTGTCGCCCATGACCAGGCGCTGGCCACGGCCCGTGAAGTCAACGCCACGGCCCAAGCCGCCGACCTGCGTTTCGCTGCCGAGCGCAAAGCCTACGCCGTAGCCGGTCGGGCCTTTGTGCTGGAGCAATATTTTGCCCAGCTGTCGCAAGGCCTGGCCAACGCCAAGGTACTAGTGCTTGATCATCGCTTGGGTGGCAACAGTACGCCGACCATCGACTTACGCAGCTACACGTTACCCGCCACCTTACCGACTGACACTTCGCCGTCACGTCAACCCGTTCAGTCAGGAGCCGCCAATTGAGCCCGTCGCATTCCCACGAGCCGCATGATCATCACGACCACGCCGGCCACGACCATGGCCATGGCGGGCATCATCACGGCCACCACCATCATCACCATGGTGACCCGCAAGAGGCGGGCCCCTTCCCGTGGCGACGCATGGGCTGGGCGGCGCTGCTGGTGCTGTTTGCCATTGCGGCGGCGAGCCTGGTGCAAGTGCGTTCGGGCGAGGCGACGGTGATTACCCGTTTCGGCAATCCTTCGCGGGTGCTGCTGGAGCCCGGCCTCGGTTGGCGCTGGCCGACACCGTTCGAGGCGGCGATTCCGGTCGACCTGCGTCTGCGCACCACCTCCAGCGGTTTGCAGGACGTGGGCACGCGCGATGGTTTGCGGATCATCGTTCAGGCTTATGTCGCGTGGCAGGTGCAGGGTGATCCAGACAATGTGCAACGCTTCATGCGAGCGGTGCAGAACCAACCGGACGAAGCAGCGCGGCAGATTCGTACGTTTGTCGGCTCCGCGCTGGAAACCACTGCCAGCAGTTTCGACCTGGCCAACCTGGTGAACACCGACGCCAACCAAGTGCATATCGCTGATTTCGAGGCGCAACTGCGCAAGCAGATCGATCAGCAACTGCTGACCACTTACGGCGTGCGTGTGCTGCAAGTGGGTATCGAACGGCTGACACTGCCGTCAGTGACCCTGACCGCCACCGTCGATCGCATGCGTGCCGAGCGTGAAACCATTGCCACCGAACGCACCGCCATCGGCAAGCGGGAGGCGGCGCAAATCCGTTCAGCCGCCGAGCGCGATGCGCGCATCGTCCAGGCTGACGCCACAGTGAAGGCTGCGGACATCGAGGCCCAATCGCGGGTTGAAGCCGCGCAAATCTACGGCAAGGCTTACGCGGGTTCGCCGCAGTTGTACAACTTGCTGCGTTCGCTGGACACCTTGGACACGATGATAAAGCCAGGCACAAAGCTGATTCTGCGTACCGATGCTGCGCCATTCCGGGTGTTGGTTGATGGACCGCCGACGCTGGATAACAAATCTGGGTCGCAGCCATGAGTGTGGTTCCACGTGGAACAAATGAACTCGACAGCCCGTGGATTCAGGCAGGGCGTCTGGCATTTCTCGCGCTTTACGCGGTAACGGTGTTGGCTGCGTTGGCCTGGGCTTTCTCCAATGTGCGGCAGATTGATCCGCAGAATCGCGCCGTGGTGATGCACTTCGGCGCGCTGGATCGCATCCAGAACGCCGGCCTGCTGTTGGCGTGGCCGCGTCCGTTCGAGCAGGTGATTTTGTTGCCGGCAGCGGATCGGGTGATCGAACGGCGGGTGGAAAATCTGCTGCGCTCCGATGCTGCGCTGCAAGGTGAGCGTGTGGCGAGTTTCGCCAATCCACTGAGCGATGCGCTGGCCGGCTCTGGGTATTTGCTCACTGGCGATTCGGGCGTGGTGCAACTGGACGTTCGGGTGTTTTACAAAGTGACCGAGCCTTACGCCTTCGTCCTGCAGGGTGAACATGTGCTGCCGGCGCTGGACCGTTTGGTGACTCGCAGTGCGGTGGCGCTGACGGCTGCGCGAGACCTGGACACCATTCTGGTCGCTCGGCCGGAGTTGATCGGTGCTGACAATCAGGCCGCCGAACGTCGCGAGCGTCTGCGCGGTGATCTGGTGCAAGGGATCAATCAGCGCTTGGCCGAGTTAACCGCGACGGGGCAGGGATTGGGGATCGAGGTCGCCCGGGTCGACGTGCAATCGAGTCTGCCCGAACCTGCGGTCAATGCTTTTAACGCGGTACTGACCGCCAGTCAGCAGGCAGATAAGGCCGTAGCGAACGCACGTACTGAAGCCGAAAAGCTCACTCAGACCGCGACCCAACAAGCTGATCGCACGCTGCAAGTGGCTCACGCTCAAGCGAGCGAACGTCTGGCCAAAGCGTCGGCCGACACCGCCACGGTGCTTAGCCTGGCGCAGGCGCAGCAGAAGGGCAGCGACCCGGAAATGCTCCTGCGGATCTATCGCGAGCGTATGCCGAAAATTCTCGGTCAGGCCGGCTCGGTTACCACGGTCAACCCTAAAGACGATTCCCGCCTGATCATTCAGGGAGCCGAACAATGACAACTCAAACCGTCGCTGCGCCAAGCATGTTGAGCTCGGCTGAAAAACGCAGCGCCGCACGCCAGTTGACCTTGGCAATGCTCGCTTTGGGCTTGCTCGGCCTGGGACTGGTCTGGCGCTGGTTGTCGCCGGAGCAAACCGGTGTCAGCCAGTTATTGCTCGGGCTGGCGTCATTACTGGTGGYCGTTCCGGTCATGCGTTCGGCCTGGTACAGCCTGCGTTATCCGAGCCTGCACGGGATCACCGATCAACTGATCGCTCTGGCGATGATGGGCGCCTGGGCGACGGGCGATCTGCTGACCGCTGCCTTGTTGCCGATCATCATGATCTTCGGCCACGTGCTGGAAGAGCGTAGCGTGATTGGCTCTCAGGAAGCGATCCACGCGCTGGGCCGGCTGACGCGCAGCCATGCGCGCAAGGTTCAGGCCGATGGCTCGATTATCGAAATCGACAACGCTGCGTTGAAGGCCGGAGACATCGTTGAAGTGCGCGCAGGCGATCGAGTGCCTGCCGATGGGCGGGTGCTGTCCGGTCAAGCGAGCCTGGACACCGCGCCGATCACTGGTGAGTCGGTGCCGCTTGAGGCCATCGTCGGCATGCAAGTGTTCGGCGGGGCGATCAACCTCGATGGTTTGCTGCGGTTGGAAGTGACCCGCACCGGCAACGAATCGACCCTCGGCAAAGTCATCGCGCTGATGCAAAGTGCCGAGCGCTCCAAGCCACCGATCACCCGTTTGCTGGAACGCTACGCCGGCAGCTACATGGTGCTGGTGTTGCTGTTGGCCGCAGTGACCTGGTTCGTCACCAATGATGCGCAAGCAATGCTCGCGGTACTGGTTGCCGCCTGCCCATGTGCATTGGTGCTGTCGGCCCCGGCCACGGCGATTGCCGGGATCGCGGTGGCTGCGCGCCACGGCATCCTGATTCGCAGCTCGGCGTTCCTCGAAGAATTGGCGGACCTGACGTCGTTGGTGGTCGACAAGACCGGCACCCTGACGTTCGGCACGTTGCGTTTGCAGTCGATCGACAGCCCGGTCGAGGACCGCAGCACCTTGCTGAAACTGGCCGCCAGCCTCGGCTCGGCCAGCAGCCACCCGGTCAGTCGGGCATTGGCCGAGTTGGTCGCTCAGGAGCATTTCCTGTTGCTTTCGGATATTCGTGAACGTCAGGGTTTGGGTGTGGTGGCGATGACCGAGCAGGGCGAAGCGGCGCTCGGCCGACCTGAATTGTTTGCGCAGTTGGGCATCACCACCTCGACGGTGCCGGTGCACGATGGGCCGATTGCCGGTCTGGCATTGGATGGGCGTTTCCTTGCGTGGCTGTTGTTGGCGGACAGCATCAAACCGGAAGCGCGTTTTGCCATGAGAGAACTGCGCGAGTTGGGTCTTGGCCGGCAGTTGTTGTTGACCGGCGATCGGCAGAGCGTCGCCCACAGACTGGCCCATGAAGTCGGCATTAGCGATGTCGAGGCGCAAGCCTTGCCGGAAGACAAACTCAATCGCGTCCTGACTGAAATCGACAATGGCTTCCGGCCGATGGTGGTCGGCGATGGCATCAATGATTCGTTGGCGCTAAAGGCTGGCGTAGTCGGAGTGGCCATGGGCGCAGGCGGAGCAGATATCGCCCTGGCCTCGGCCGACATCGTGTTGATCGGCAGCGATCTGCGTCGACTCGGTACCTGCGTGCGCTTGAGCCGCCAGTGCCGACAGACCTTGCAGGTCAATGTGATCATCGGTCTGGGCTGGACGCTGGCGATCGTCGCGTTCGCTGCGTTTGGCTGGCTGGGGGCGGGAGGGGCGATGATTGCTGCGGTCCTGCATAACCTGAGCACGTTGCTGGTGTTGGGCAATGCCGGGCGTTTGTTGCGGTTCCAGGAGCCGCTGCTGAAGCTGAAAGAAGAGGGTTGAGGACGTGGCCGGTCAGTTCGTAACGCGACCTGTAGCAGCTGGCGAAGCCTGCGTTCGGCTGCTACAGGGTCATGTGCCGTGTTCTGAATCGACATGGTCAGTGAAGGCGGAAGCGTCGCCGAACTGTGCGCACAATTGACAGTCAACTGTGAAGAGGGCGCACTTCTTCAGGCCGTTACGTGGCTGAAATAGTGGGTTTACGACAGTTTGTTGCCCCGTCGTGACTCATAGGAAAAGGCTATTAAATCGATAGCCAGCTAATTTTCCACAATGGTCTACCCTCAAATCAGACGTCTGAAACAAGGGGGACTATTCATGCTCGCGCAACTACCACCGGCCTTACAGAATCTGCAATTACCGCTTCGCTTGCGACTGTGGGACGGCCATGAATTCAATCTGGGCCCTGCGCCCAGCGTCACGATTGTGGTCAAGGACCCACAATTAGTGTCTCAATTCACTCGCCCAAGCCTCGACCTGCTGGGCGCCGCTTTCGTTGAGGGCAAGCTCGAACTTGAAGGTCAGATCAGCGATGTGATCCGGGTCTGTGATGAGTGGAGCCAAGCGCTACTGGATGATACCGACGGCAAGCAGCCGGTGCGCTCTGTCCATGACAAAGCCACCGACGCAGCGGCGATTTCCTATCACTACGACCTCTCGAATGCTTTCTATCAGCTCTGGCTCGACAGTGACATGGCGTATTCCTGCGCTTACTTCGAAACCGGCAGCGAAACCCTGGAACAGGCCCAGCAAGCAAAATTCCGCCACCTGTGTCGCAAACTACGGCTACAACCCGGCGAATACCTGCTGGATGTCGGCTGCGGCTGGGGAGGGTTGGCGCGTTATGCGGCGCGGGAGTTCGGGGTGAAAGTATTTGGCATCACCCTGAGCAAGGAGCAGTTGGCATTGGCCCGGGAGCGGGTGATCGCTGAAGGTTTGCAGGATCAGGTTGAGCTACAACTGCTCGATTACCGCGATCTGCCTCAGGATGGGCGGTTCGATAAGATCGTGAGCGTCGGCATGTTCGAACACGTCGGGCACGCCAACCTGGCGGAATACTGCAAGACATTGTTCGGGGCCGTGCGTGAAGGCGGCCTGGTGATGAACCATGGCATTACCGCCAAGCACACGGATGGCCGGCCGGTCGGACGCGGAGCGGGCGATTTCATCGAGCGCTACGTATTCCCTAACGGTGAATTACCGCACCTGTCGATGATTTCGGCTGAAATCAGTGAAGCGGGGCTGGAGATCGTCGATGTCGAAAGCCTGCGTCTGCATTACGCCCGTACGCTGGACCACTGGAGCGAGCGGCTGGAGGACAACCTTGAAGCCGCTTCCAAAGAGGTGCCGGAKCAGGCGTTGCGGATCTGGCGACTGTACCTGGCAGGCTGCGCCTATGCGTTCGCACGGGGCTGGATCAACTTGCACCAGATCCTCGCGGTCAAGACCCACCCCGACGGCAGCCATGAGCTACCGTGGACGCGTGACGATATCTACAACCCTTAAAGGATCGGCGAGATAAGCCGGGCGACCCGCATGCCAAGCTGTTGCAGGCGGTGGGTCTTCCGGCTTTCGCCTTTGGCAATTTCGTGGGCCTGAGCAAAGTCGTCGTTGAGCATGTGTTCCACCAAACCTGCGAATTCGCTGTCGACGGTCAGTAGCATCACTTCGAAGTTGAGCCGGAACGAACGGTTGTCCAGATTCGCACTGCCGATCGCCGTGATCTCACTGTCGATCAGCACGACCTTCTGATGCAAAAAGCCCGGTTGGTACCGGAACACCCGAACCCCGGCGCGTACGGCTTCGAAGGCGTACAGGCTGGAGGCGGCATAGACGATCCGGTGATCCGGTCGAGATGGCAACAGGAGCCGCACATCGACACCGCGCAGTACCGCCAGGCGTAGCGCGGCAAATACCGCTTCATCGGGTATGAAATACGGGCTGGTGATCCACACGCGTTCGGTCGCGGAGTGGATGGCTTCAACGAAAAACAGCGAGCAGGTTTCGTAAGGGTCCGCCGGTCCGCTGGCCAGTAGTTGGCAGAGCACGCCGTCGTCGGGGTAGCTCTGTGGCAGAATCAGCGGTGGCAGTTTTCGGGAGGCCCAGAACCAGTCTTCCGCGAAAGACTCCTGCATGCACGCAACCACGGGGCCGCTGACGGCGATGTGCGTATCGCGCCACGGTGCCAGCGGTGGTTTCTGGCCCATGTATTCGTCACCGACGTTATGCCCGCCGACAAAGCCCTGCGCGCCGTCGACCACGACAATCTTGCGATGGTTACGGAAGTTCACCTGAAACCGATTGAGCCAGCCACTGCGTGTGGCAAACGCCTCGACCTGCACCCCGGCATCACGCAAGGGTTGAACATAGCTGTGAGGCAGGGAGTGGCTACCGATCCGATCGTAGAGCAGGTAAATAGCGACGCCTTCAGCGGATTTTTCCATCAGCAGTGTTTGCAGGCGTCGGCCGAGCTGGTCGTCATGGACGATGAAAAACTGAATCAACACGGCTTCACGGGCGGTGCGTATCGCTTCGAAAATCGCATCAAAGGTTGCCTGGCCGTTGATCAACAGCCGTACCTGATTGTTTGCCAGGCACGGCATCCGCCCCAGCTTCGGCATCGCCCGTAACGAGGTGTAGGCTTTGGAGGCGCGGGCGGTCAGCGCTTCCTCGATCCACGGACGCCAGTTCAGGTCGGCGATGGCCTTGTGCATTTCTTCGTTGGCCTGCCGACGAGCCTTGATATAAGCGTCGAAGGTGCTGCGACCGAAGACCAGATAAGGGATAAGCGTCAGGTAAGGTATGAAGACCAGTGACAAGGCCCAGGCAATCGAGCCCTGAGCGGTCCTGACGGTCAATACGGCGTGAATGGCGGCGATCGTGCCCAGTGAGTGGATGAGCGCGATCAGATACGCGAAAAGATGGGGTCCAAAAAAATCCATGGGGCAACCGTGCTCCTGACAGTTCAATGCTTAACAGACCATGTTCCACGATGAATGTCGCTATTTAATTAGACATGCAACCGAAGTAGATTGGCGACGTCTAACGGGCACTATTGTCTAGGAGTTACTCGATGAACGTACGTCTGCTGGGTTTGGCCATGGCTGTTGGCTTGTCACTTCCTGTGGTCGCTCAGGCACAGATGCTGCAACCGGGTTTGTGGGAATTGACCTCAAGCAACATGAAGGTCGATGACCAGAACCTCCCGGATCTGCAGTTGATCCTTAACCAGTTGGGCAGCCAGATGACGCCGGCACAAAAGGCCGCGTTGGAGAAACAAGGCATCACCATGGGCGGTAAAGGGATTCGTGTGTGCCTGACCCAGGCACAGGTTCAATCCGATACCATTCCCCTGCAAGACCCGCAGTCAGGCTGCACGCAGCAGGTCACCGACCGCAGCGGCAACCAGTGGAAATTCCGCTTCAGCTGCCCGAAAGCCCAGGGCGCCGGCGTTGCTACGTTCCTTAGCGACCGTGAGTTCAACACCACGGTCAACGGTACGTTCAACGCCACCGGAATCCAGCAAAAGGGCAGCATGGATACTCGTGCCGTGTGGTTGGGGCAGGATTGCGGAACGGTCAAACCTCGCGCCTGATCTCTATTGCTGGCAAGGCTGCGGCCTTGCCAGCGACAGTGTCCATTTCGATCCGCAGCCGCTCACACACCGCTTCAACACTCATCCGCCCAAAATCCTCGCCCTTGCCGCTGCGCAAACTGACGAATCCGCCATCCATTTCCTTGTCACCGATCACCAGCAAGTAGGGCACCGCCAGCAGAGTGTGGTGGCGAATCTTGTTCCCGATGTTTTTCTTACGCACATCGGAGTTGGCGCGAAAACCTGCGCGACGCAGCGCTTCGGTGACTGACTGCGCGTAGCCGATCTGACGCTCATCGATGTTCACGACGACGACCTGTTGTGGGGCTCGCCATTCATCGAGCTCCTGCTGATTAGCCCAGCACACGCCGTAAATCCGTTGCCGTGATGTTCCACAAAGATGGGCCAGGGCGAACGCCTGCAATACTCTGGTTGAAGGCACGTACGGACCATCAAGCACATCTTCGAAGTTCCCCAGCCGAGATTGCGACAGGACGTGATTGATCGAGTGGTTGGTGGTTGCCAGTGCATACATTCGCGCTTCGATCAGCTTCAGGTCGTCAGGTTGTAACGATTGTTCGTGGGCAAATTCACAGTAAAAACCATCACCGACAACCGCGCCTGCGTACAGCTTTACCTCGGTATAGAGCTGCCTGATCGCCATCGCCAACAAGCGCACGCAAGACCGGCGAAGGATCTCCAGACCTTCCGGTTCCTGCGGTGTGACGATGTTCACCCGTGCGTCCTGACTGATCACGAATGCACAATCCACCAGCGTGCCATTCACCCGGCCGGCGACCGCCGCTTTAGCCAGGCCAATTCCAATGCTCGCCRCAACTTCAAATACCGAGAGTGGTTGGTCGTACTCGCGCAGCGAGCCGTCAGGCAGGGTGATGTGAATCATCGTCGGTTTTCCTGGGTGTCTCATGCAAAACGCTATTCAACGCATAAACCGCAAGGGCAAACCCTGACAGTCTTCATTTAGACGTTCGGCGTGCCAGGCAATTTGCCCCGAAACCAATGTCGTGCTGACGCTGTGTCGAAAGTGCTGCCCGGCGAACGGTGTCCAGCCGCATTGAGCGAGAATCGGCTGCCGGGAAACAGCTTTGCCGGCAGGCTCTGGTTTGATCAAAACGAGGTCGGCCCAATAACCTTCACGCAGGTAACCGCGATCCGGTATGGCAAACAGATCGGCCACGCGATGGCTGGTTTTGGCCACCAGGGTGGTCAGTGGAATCAACTGATCGGCCACCAGTTCCAGCAGCGCGGGGAGGGCGTGTTGTACCAGCGGCAACCCGGAAGGTGCCTGTCGGTAGGGCAACTGTTTTTCAGCCCAGGTGTGGGGCGCGTGGTCGCTGCCGATGATGTCCAGTCGGTTGCTGAGCAACGCTTGGCGCAATGCATCGCGGTCAGCTTGAGTCTTGATCGCCGGGTTGCACTTGATGAGATTACCCAGGCGCAGATAGTCGCGATCATCGAACAGCAAGTGATGCAGGCAGACTTCGGCGCTGATGTGTTTTTCCTTCAGCGGTTTGTCTTCGAACAAGGCCAGTTCGCGAGCAGTGGTCAGGTGCAAAACATGCAATCGAGTGCCGTGTCGTTTGGCCAGATCGACCGCCATTGAGGAGGAGCGAAAGCACGCCTCGGCATCGCGAATCAGCGGATGAGCCGCAGCGGGAATGTTCTCCCCGAACAGTTCGGCAAGGTTGTTTTCGTTGATCTGAATGCTAGGAGTGTGTTCGCAATGGGCTAGCAGGATCGTCGGAACCTCGGCAAAAAGCCGTTCAAGAATTTTCGGGTCATCCACCAACATGTTGCCGGTGGAAGCGCCCATGAAGACTTTGACCCCGGMGACTTCGCAGGGGTTGAGTGCTGCGACGGTGTCGAGGTTGTCGTTGCTGACGCCGAAGTGAAAGCCGTAATTGGCCACCGAGTGGATCGCTGCCCGGCGCTTTTTTTCGGCCAGTGCATCGAGCGTCAGGGTTGCCGGTCGGGTGTTGGGCATGTCCATGAAACTGGTGATGCCACCCGCTACGGCCGCCCGCGATTCGGTATGGATGCTGCCTTTGTTCGGTGCACCCGGATCTCGAAAGTGCACCTGGTCGTCGATCATTCCCGGCAGCAACCATTGACCATTGGCGTCGATTTCCAGCATCGCGTTTTCACCTTCGATGCTGCTGGCGATCTTCACAATGCGCCCGTGATCCACTAACAGATCGGCGTCGAACTCACAGCCTTCGTTGACCAGTCGGGCGTTGCGAATCAACACGCTGCTCATGCTCAAAACTCGTTCTGCAGGGCTTTGTAGCCACGCACCAGATCGACGTTGGTACGCGCCACATCCTCGGAAAACTCCGAGGCGCTGATGCTGACCGGTGGGAACTGGGACAAGTCGGTTTTCGGACCGATGCGTGTGGTGGACGGCACATAGAAATCGGCCGGCAAGTCTCGCCCGTCGACCACCGAGTTGTGCCGCACTACACAACCATCGCCGACTGCACAGTTGAACAGCACGCTGTTGAAACCGATGAACACCCGGTTACCGACGGTGCACGGACCATGGACGATGGAGCGGTGAGCGATGGAGCTGAACTCGCCGATGGTCACCGCTGCACCGGATTTGGAGTGGATCACCACACCATCCTGAATGTTCGAATTGGCGCTGATGGTGATGGGTTCCATCTCGCCCGAATCGTCGACTTCATCGGCGCGGATCACCGCGTAGGGGCCGACGAAAACGTTCTCGCCAATCACTACCTTGCCGCAGATGATCGCGGTTTTATCGACGTAGGCGGACTCGGCAATCCGCGGCAAATCGCCGGAAGGGTTCTTGCGGATCATGGCGTGCTCAAGGCGTTGTAAAGCGTGTTGAGGTTGTATTCGAACAGCCCGGCAAAGGTGCTGGCCGGACCTTCGGCGGCGAGTGCATCCGAGTACAGGGTGCCGCCAATGTGCGCGCCGCTTTCATCGGCGATTTGCTTGAGCAGGCGGGCGTCCTTGATGTTTTCCATGAACACCGCTTTGACCTTGGCCTGACGGATCTGGGTGATCAATGCGGCCACTTCGGCGGCAGACGGTTCACGTTCGGTGGACAGGCCTTGAGGTGCCATGAAGTCGATGCCGTACGCTTGACCCAGATAGCCGAAGGCGTCATGAGACGTAACGATCTTGCGGTTGCCCGGAGGCAATGCGCCGAGCTTGGTTTTGGCTTCGGCCAGCAGACGGTAGATCTGCTTCAGGTAGGTCTGGCTGTTGTGTTCGTAATCGGCTTTGTTCGTCGGGTCTGCGGCGATCAGCGCCTTGGTGATGTTGTTCACATAGAGTTCGGTATTCGCCAGATTGTGCCAGGCATGCGGGTCGGGGAGGGTCTCGCCGTCCTCGTTCATGGTTCTTGGAATCACCCCGCGGCTAGCGGTGATTACCGGGGTTTTGGTGGCGGTGCTGGCAACCATGCGGTCCAGCCACGGCTCGAAACCGAGGCCGTTCTTGAAGATCAGTTTGGCCTTGAGCAGGGCCTTGGCATCGTCCGGAGTGGGTTCGTAGGTGTGAGCGTCAGCGTCCGGGCCGACCATGTTGGTGATCTGGATGTGCTCGCCGCCGACCTGATGAACCATGTCGGCAAGAATGCTGAAGCTGGTGACCACCGGCAGTTTTTCTGCTGCCGATACCGTTGAAAGCGACATCGACAACCACACACAGAACAGCACGAGTAGAGCGCGCATCGGGAAACACCTCATTGGGACGTGAGCAAAGGCGGGCGCCGCAGCAGTCCGTGCACCGGACCGAACACCACGGACAGCAGGTACAACGCGCCGGCTACCAGCACGATGGCCGGGCCGCTGGGCAGCGAGTAGTAGAACGACAGCAACAGACCGAACCATACCGAGAGACAGCCGAGCACCCCGGCGATGGCCATCAACATTGGCAAGCGGCGACTCCAGAAGCGTGAAGCGGCGGCCGGTAACATCATCAATCCGACCACCATTAGCGCGCCGATGGCCTGGAAACCGATCACTAGATTCAGCACCACCAGAGTCAAAAATACGCCGTGCGCCAAAGGGCCGAGACGGCTGACGGTTTGCAGAAACAATGGGTCGAGGGTGTCCAGCAACAGTGGCCGATAAATCAGTGCCAAGGCGATCAGGCTGATCCCCGAGATCCAGAGCATGCCGGTCAACGTTGGGCCGTCGACGGCCAATGCCGAGCCGAACAACAAGTGGAGCAAGTCGAGGCGTTTGCCGGCGATCCCCAGGATCAGCACGCCGCTGGCCAGCGAGATGGGGTAGATCGCCGCCAGGCTGGCGTCTTCCCGAAGGCCGGTGCGGCGGGTAATCCATGCCGCTAATCCGGCCATGCTCAGGCCAGCGCCGAGGCCACCGATGGTCAGCGCCGGCAAGCTCAAACCGGCAAACCAAAACCCTAACGCGGCGCCAGGCAAGATGCCGTGAGCCACGGCGTCACCGATCAGGCTCATGCGTCGCAGGATCAGAAACACCCCAAGCGGTGCGGTGCTGCAAGCCAATACCAGACCACCGATGAGGGCCCGGCGCATGAACACGAACTCGTGGAACGGTTGCCAAAGTTGCGCAGCGACAAGCATTACGCCACCTGCGTGAGTGGTTGCTGGAGGATCAGTTCACGGCTAGGCGCCAGGACGCAGCCCGAGCTTTTGATCAGCAATGCTTGAGGAATGTGTTGGCGAACCGCAGCCAGGTCATGACACACCACAACCAGGGTTCGGCCCTCGTTGTGCCAGGTGTGGATGTGTTTCCACAGCAGCGCCTGACCGAGTTCATCCAGCGCGGCGTGAGGTTCGTCGAGCAGCAACAGTGGCGCTTCGGCGAGGCTCAGACGAGCGAGCAGGGCGCGTTGCAATTCGCCGCCTGACAGCGCCATCAACGGGCGTTGTTCCAAACCGTTCAGACACCAGTCGTTCAGCACGCTGTCGAGGCGTTGGCGGCGAACGTCCGGCGTTTGCTTGCTGCCCCAGAATCCAGCGCTCACCAACTCTTGCAGACTGATGGGGAACTGTCGGTCGAGGTGCTGTTGTTGTGGCAAAAAGGACAAGCCACCTCGTGGTGAAACATCGAGGACGACTTTACCTGCCAGCGGCTTTTGCAGACCGGCGATGACTTTCAGCAAGCTGCTTTTGCCCGAGCCGTTGGCACCAATGATTGCCGTCAGGCTGCCGCGGGGCAAATTGAAATCGAGGGCGGGAGTTAGTGGTTGGCCAGGAGCCCCCCAGCGTAATCCTTGGCAGCGAATCATGCGGCCTCCCAGTTCCAACGACTTTCGGCGACCGCATCATGAGCGTGAAGACTTTCAGCGTGAAGCACCCGCAATTGAAATGCCTTGATGCCGGGAGAGCGTTTCAACGCCAGATTCAAACGTCGTGCAGCGTCTTCGCAGAACATCAGGTTCTGACCATTCGCGAGAGCGAAGGCTTGTTCGTCGGCACGCTTTACTGCGGTTTGAACGGCGGTGCCGAGCGCGGCTTCGGCGTCATTGATCGCCGCGATCAAGGGCAGATCGTCCAGATAGTCATCCAGTCGTAGCCGCAATTGCGCACTGCTGCGTTGACTGTGGGGTGTCGCAACGATGCCTTTTGGCGATCCGAGCCAAGTCAAAACGTCGGCGTGCTGCAACGGCTTGTTGGCAAAGTCATCGATGAATTGCTGCTGAATAAGTTGTCTCGAAAGCGCGGCTGAACAGGGGCATGTGGACGAATAAGGAACTTCAATTTTAAGTTCCACGTGGAACACTGTGTTTTCCAAGCGCGCTTCGATGCTGATCGGATAGCTTTTCCAGCCGGCCAAAGGGCTGATCAAGGCTGGGCGTTTGAGCAGTAAATCAGCGTGAATGCGCAGGTAAGCGGCATTGGATAAACCCTCGTGGCTGTCGAGGAAACGTTGCAGAGCTTGCCGCAACAACGCCGGGGTGAGGCTTTCTTGCTCAAGCATTTCCAGCGCCAGATACAGCCGCGACATATGAATGCCACGCGCTTCGCCATCATCGAGGCTGACGCCAGCGTCGGCTTTTGCGCTCAATCGCTGACCGTCGAATACAACAGGAAGAGCAATGCCGCACATGCCCACCCATTCGAGTGGCAAGGCTTGGCGTGAGGCCTGCGCGGCGATATCCGGCAGAGTCAGCGCATTCATGAGCAGGTCCATCGTTGGAAATGTTTTGCCATGTTATATTATAACAATGCAGTCGACGATACCTTTTTCTCGAGCGGTCTTTCACTATGCACAGGCGACAATTGCTCAACCTGTTGTTGGCCAGCGCTGCGCTGGTTTTACCCTTCGGCGTGTCGGCCACGCAGATCCGCAATGCACGGCTCTGGCGTTCGGATGACAAGCTTCGCCTTGTGCTCGATCTGAGCGGACCGGTGCAGTACAAAACCTTCTCGTTGAGCGCGCCCGAGCGACTGATCATCGACTTGAGCGGTGCGCAGCTCAGTGGTGACTTCAGCCAATTGGCGCTCACCAACACGGTGATTCGTTCGATCCGCTCAGGGCACTTCGGGCAAGGCGATACACGGATCGTGCTCGACCTTACCGGTCCGGTGCGGCTCAATAGTTTTCAACTGCCGCCACAGGGCGGGCAGGGTCATCGTCTGGTGCTCGACCTGCTCAACGCCGCGCCCGTGCAGATCGCTGCGGCGGCACCTTTGGTCCAGCGTGAAACACCGGCTGACAAGGCTCACCCCAAGCGCGACATCATCGTCGTGGTCGACCCTGGTCATGGCGGAAAGGACCCCGGCGCAATTGGCGCCAAAGGTGAGCGCGAGAAAGACGTGGTGCTGTCCATCGCACAATTGCTGGCCAAGCGTTTGAAGCGTGAAAAAGGTTTTGATGTGAAACTGGTGCGCAACGACGACTTCTTCGTGCCGCTACGCAAGCGCGTGGAGATCGCCCGTACGCACAAGGCCGACATGTTCATCTCGGTGCACGCTGATGCGGCGCCACGGCTCACGGCTTCTGGCGCTTCGGTTTACGCATTGTCCGAAGGTGGCGCGACCTCGGCCACGGCGCGTTTCATGGCGCAACGGGAAAACGGCGCGGACTTGCTGGGGGCGAGCAGTCTGCTCAACTTGAAGGACAAGGATCCGATGCTCGCCGGAGTGATACTCGACATGTCGATGAACGCCACCATCGCCGCCAGTTTGCAGCTTGGCAGCACGGTACTTGGCAGCCTGGCAGGCATTACCACGTTGCATCAGAAACGTGTGGAACAGGCCGGATTTGCAGTGCTGAAGTCACCGGATGTGCCATCGATCCTGGTCGAGACCGGCTTCATTTCCAATGCTCGCGACAGCCAAAGGCTGGTGACGGCGCGGCATCAAAAGGCGGTAGCCGACGGACTTTTTGAAGGTTTGCAGCGCTATTTTCAGAAGAATCCGCCGCTAAACAGTTACATGGCCTGGCAACAGTCGCAGCAAAAATCGCAGGTCTAGCAGCCCGTCAGTCGGCTACAGGTGAACTTGCCGCTGGAACCGCCAGAGCTGGAAAACCGATTGAGGGTGGTCCAGCCAACGCGGCGGCTGTAACCGACCCAGGCTTCGCCATCCGACGCCAAGCCGGTGAAGAACGTCAGTTGGCCATAACGGCTGCTGGTCTGCGCCCAATAGCGTTTACCGCTCACTTCAAACCCGCGCATGTAGGTCGTGCTGCCCGCCGTAGCGACGCTGTAAGAGTTGCCGTCCGGGTCTACGCAGGCCAGCAGATTGGCGCTGCGCGTGCACTTCGCCTGGCTCGATGCCTGCGCGCAGGCGTTTGCCGCGACCAACAGCGAAAGGCTCAACAGTGTGCATTTCAAGGCGTTGTGCATGGGTTTTCTCGTTGTGCGAACGGGCTCAAGCATTGCGTCCTTCGTCGCAGGGAGCAAGAGGGGATTGGCGTCTTTATGTTGTTATACTATAACATTAAAAAATCGCCCGACCGGCCACTCCTGATGAGGAACACCTGATGCCCAATCGTCTCCCCGTTACCGTGCTGTCCGGCTTTCTCGGCGMCGGCAAAAGCACGCTGCTCAACTACGTACTGCGCAACCGCGAGAATCTTCGGGTCGCGGTGATCGTCAATGACATGAGCGAAATCAACATCGACGGCAGCGAAGTTCAGCGCGATGTCACCTTGAACCGCGCCGAAGAAAAACTCGTCGAAATGAGTAACGGCTGCATTTGCTGCACCTTGCGCGAAGACCTGCTGGAAGAGGTCAGCAAGCTGGCCAGGGACGGTCGCTTTGATTACCTGCTGATCGAGTCCACCGGTATTTCCGAACCTCTTCCCGTGGCAGAAACATTCACCTTTCGCGACGAAGAAGGTCAAAGCCTGGCCGACATCGCGCGGCTCGACACCATGGTCACGGTGGTCGACGGGATGAACTTTCTGCTCGATTACCAGGCCGCCGAAAGCCTCGCATCAAGGGGTGAAACCCTTGGCGAAGAAGACGAGCGTTCGATCACGGACTTGTTGATAGAGCAGATTGAATTCGCCGACGTGCTGCTAATCAGCAAGATCGATCTGATCAGCAGCGCCGAGCGCGAAGAGTTGATCGCGATCCTCAAACGGCTCAACGCCCAGGCGCACATCATCCCGATGGTCATGGGCGAAGTGCCGCTGAAACAAATCCTCAACACCGGCCGCTTCGACTTTGAAAAAGCCTCTCAGGCACCGGGCTGGCTGCAGGAATTGCGCGGCGAACACGTGCCGGAAACCACCGAGTACGGCATTGCTTCAATGGCTTATCGGGCGCGTCGACCGTTTCATCCGCAGCGCTTTTTCAGCTTCATAGATCAGCCGTGGGTGAACGGAAAACTACTGCGTTCCAAGGGCTTTTTCTGGTTGRCCAGCAAGCACCAGGACGCCGGTAGCTGGTCCCAGGCCGGTGGTTTGATGCGTCATGGATTTGCCGGTCGTTGGTGGCGCTTTGTGCCGAAAGCACAGTGGCCACAGGATCAGGAAAGTACCGCCGCGATCATGGAAAACTGGACCTCCGCCACCGGTGATTGCCGTCAGGAACTGGTGTTCATTGGCCAGAATATCGACTTTGCCAAACTCACCGCACACCTCGATAACTGCCTGCTCAATGATGACGAAATGTCCCTGGGCGTCGAAGGCTGGCGCCTGATGGCAGACCCGTTTGGTCCATGGCTCGAAGAGGAGGCGGCCTGATGTTGGCGCCGAGCCTGAAAGCGCGCCCGGTGATTCGCCAAGTACAGGACCAAACTCCTGACGTCTTCACGCAGATACTTCAAGACGGCACCAACCTAGCGCTCTGGCAGCGTCGTTTGCCGGCACATATCGCTGACTTCGGCGCATTGCTGTTATCGCTGAACGAGCCGCTGGCCGAGTCGTTGGTGGTGGAATTGGCGACTGACGACGCTGAACCCAATCTGCGTGGCCTGGCCGAAAGCTACAGTGACCTGGAGGGCCACGAAGGGTTTATCGCCGATGTTTCATGGTTGGTCAGCGCGTTTGCCTGCTTGCTGGGCGCAACGCGTATCGGCTTGCGTTTGCGGGTGCTGGATAACGCCATGTGCCCGCGTTTTCATGTCGATCATGTGCCGGTGCGGCTGATTACCACCTACGCCGGCATCGGCAGTCAGTGGCTCAGAGAAGGCGCCATGGATCGTAAGAATCTGGCCAGAGCGGAGGCCGAGCCGCAGAGCTGTGAGCAAATGCTCTGTGGTGAAGTGGCGTTGCTCAAGGGCGAGAAGTGGCACGGCAACGAGGGTTTCGGGCTGATTCATCGTTCACCACAACCCGCACCGGGTGAGCGCCGGCTGATCCTGACCCTCGACTGGCTCGGTTGATTCAAGGCGTGAGCCAAGCGCCCTGGCTTTGGCTTTCGCAGTACGGCTTGAGGTATGCCGCGTCTGTAGCCACGCCGTAATAGTGAATATCTTGCCGGTAAGGCATATTGGCAACTTGAGCGTTGCTGCACACTCCGAAGGCACCGCTGGGGCATTGCTCGAGGAATGCGACGTCGACCTTCTGCCCCGCGAGATTGGGCTGGCAGAAGCCGTCATGGAACATTTTCTCCGGGATGTTGCGGTTTTGCTGACAGACTTTGACGTCGAGCCGCTCCGCCTGGCTGTGAACCAAGCAGGCCTGGGCCAACGCTTCGCCCGAAGCGAAGGCCAACAGCAACGACAAGCCAATCAGTCGCATCCTTTTCCTCCCAAGAAACCGCTGAACATGTTGCAGAACATTCCTACTCACGTCATCGCCGGACCGTTAGGCGCCGGCAAGACCAGTCTGATCAAGCATCTGCTGACGCAGCGGCCGGCGAACGAGCGCTGGGCGGTGCTGATCAACGAGTTTGGTCAGATCGGTCTCGACGCCGCGTTGCTGACCACGGGCGCCGATGGTATCGCACTGGGAGAAGTGGCTGGCGGCTGTTTGTGTTGCGTGAATGGCGCGCCGTTTCAGATTGGCCTCGGGCGGTTGCTGCGTAAATCACGGCCGGACCGCTTGTTTATCGAACCTTCGGGGCTGGGACACCCGGCGCAGTTGCTCAAGCAATTAAGCGAAGTGCCGTGGCAGGGCGTACTGGCGATTCAGCCAAGCGTTCTGGTGCTCGACGCTCAAGCCCTGGCCGACGGAAAACCACTGCCAGAGGCGCAACAGCAAGYGCTACCGAGCGCGGGTCTGTTGCTGTTGAACAAGGCCGAGCACCTGAGCGATGAAGATCGCGCCGAGGGTTGGGTGTCGGCCAATTCGCTGGATAACGCCGCGCTGCGCTGGCAGCCCAGTGAATGGCGTCAGGACTCGCGCATCGAGCTGATTTTTGACAAGCCGCAGGATGCCGAATCACTGCAGAGGAAACTTGCGAGTTGCCGGGTGAGCCTGATTTAACGCGGTTCAGGGCTCAGTGACGCAGCTTGTTGTGGTCCTGGCGCCATTGACTCAGCTCGATCACCTCGGCGCTGGGCAGCACAGGTTTTTCTTCAAGCGGGATCGGGTAGGGTGCCAATTCGATCTGCGCGCTGTGGGCACCGAATTGGGTAATGGTGCCGATGTGACGCGTTTCTCCGGTCACGGTGAACTCAAAGTTATACACACGTGCCAGACGTCGCCGCCCGTTGGCGTCCTTCACGAAGCCGATTTTTTTCAACGCCACATTGCCGTCGAGCAATTCGATGTCGAGTTTGGCGCAATGCCGCTTGACCCGTTCCAGGGCCCGCTCGCGCAAGCCATGGTTGTGCCACAGCCAGGCGGCACCGGTCGCCAGCAGCATCAGCACGAAGATATTTCCAAGGGTCAGCATGAACAGTGCTCCAACGAATTAGCATCAGCTTAACTGTGTCTCTAGTCTGTCGTACAGGCCGCGATTAGTCGCATACTGCGTGGCTCGAATTTCAATCGGTTTACGGATATCCCGCATGAAACGTACTCCTCATCTGCTTGCCATCCAGTCCCACGTGGTTTTCGGTCACGCCGGCAACAGCGCCGCGGTATTCCCGATGCAGCGGGTCGGGGTGAACGTCTGGCCGCTGAATACCGTGCAGTTCTCCAACCACACCCAATACGGCCAGTGGGCCGGTGAAGTGCTGGCGCCGCAGCAGATTCCCGATCTGGTAGAAGGGATTGCGGCGATTGGCGAGCTGGGCAATTGCGACGCCGTGCTGTCCGGTTATCTGGGCAGTGCCGCTCAAGGGCGGGCGATCCTTAGCGGTGTGGCGCGGATCAAGGCGATCAACCCCAGCGCCTTGTACCTGTGCGACCCGGTGATGGGGCATGCGGAGAAAGGTTGCATCGTACCGGCTGAAGTCAGCGACTTCCTGCTGGATGAAGCGGCGGCGGTGGCGGACTTCATGTGCCCGAATCAGTTGGAGCTGGACAGTTTCTCCGGTCGCAAGCCGCAGTCATTGTTCGATTGCCTGGCGATGGCTCGCGCGCTGCTGGCGCGTGGCCCGAAGGCGGTGCTGGTCAAGCATCTGGACTATCCCGGCAAGTTCGCGGAGAGCTTCGAGATGTTGCTGGTGACGGCCGAAGGCAGTTGGCATCTGCGTCGTCCATTGCTGGCGTTTCCACGTCAGCCGGTGGGCGTGGGCGACCTGACGTCGGGTCTGTTCCTGGCGCGGGTATTGTTGGGCGACAGTCTGGTCGCGGCCTTTGAGTTCGCAGCGTCCGCAGTGCATGAAGTGCTGCTGGAGACTCAGGCCAGCGCAAGCTATGAACTGGAGCTGGTGCGGGCTCAGGACCGTATTGCCCATCCTCGGGTGAAATTCGAGGCGACGGCGATCAGTCTGTAACGTCGTCGTGGCAGGAAAGATCGCAGCCTGCGGTAGTTTCTACAGAGGCTGCGATCTGCACGGTGTCAGGCGTCAGCCTTGATTTCGCGATAACGCTGATCCAGTTCCTGACGAATCTGCCGACGCTGTTTGGCTTGGGCGTATCGGCGTTTATCTTCGCTGTTCTGCGGTTGCAACGGCGGGACCGCCGCCGGCTTACGCTGATCGTCGACCGCGACCATGGTGAAGAAGCAGCTATTGGTGTGYCGTACCGAGCGCTCGCGGATGTTCTCGGTCACCACCTTGATGCCGACTTCCATCGAGGTATTGCCGGTGTAGTTGACCGAGGCCAGAAAGGTCACCAGCTCACCGACATGGATCGGTTCGCGAAAGATCACCTGATCTACCGACAGGGTTACCACGTAGCGCCCGGCATAACGGCTGGCGCAGGCGTAGGCGACTTCGTCGAGGTATTTGAGCAGGGTGCCGCCGTGGACATTGCCAGAGAAGTTGGCCATGTCGGGGGTCATCAATACCGTCATCGACAGCTGGGCGTTTCCGGGTTCCATAGCACACTACTCACGGTTCAAGGCTGGGATTGCGGGAGCACCTCTGTGGGTGCCTGGCTGGTTTTTCAAAACCACCGTTAACGGGACGCCACGCCGATGATGGCCGTCACGCCCGAATCGATCTGTTTCTATATATTGCACCGCCTTTGCGCCCTAAGTCGCGGTGTTACCCTTCAAAAGCCCACCTCAAGGGCCCTTTCATCCGATCTGGTAATCGCTCAACGACGTCAGCACACCCAACCGCCAAGGAGCCCTCGCCATGCATGCCATCAGTTTTATTCAGGATCTGGCAGTGATCATGCTGGTTGCGGGTGTGGTGACCATTGTTTTTCATCGGCTCAAACAGCCGGTCGTCCTTGGCTACATCGTTGCCGGTTTCATCATTGGCCCGCACACCCCGCCATTCGGATTGATCCACGACGAGCAAACCATCAAGACCCTTGCCGAACTCGGAGTGATTTTCCTGATGTTTTGCCTGGGCCTGGAGTTCAGCCTGCGCAAGCTGTTCAAGGTCGGTGCCACGGCGTTTATCGCGGCGTTCCTGGAAATCGTGCTGATGATCTGGATCGGCTACGAAATCGGTCGCTGGTTTGACTGGAGCACCATGGATTCGCTGTTCCTGGGCGCGATCCTGGCGATTTCCTCGACCACCATCATCGTCAAGGCGCTCAACGACCTGAAGATAAAGAACCAGCGCTTTGCCCAGCTGATCTTTGGGGTGTTGATCGTCGAAGACATCCTCGGCATCGGCATTATTGCCTTGCTTTCGAGTATCGCCGTCAGCGGCACCGTGAGCTCCGGCGAGGTGTTTTCCACGGTCGGCAAACTCTCGCTGTTCATGATCGTTGCACTGGTGATCGGCATCCTGCTGGTGCCGCGTTTACTGGCCTATGTGGCGAAGTTCGACAGCAACGAAATGCTGCTGATCACCGTGCTTGGCCTGTGTTTTGGCTTTTGCCTGCTGGTGGTCAAGCTTGAATACAGCATGGTGCTCGGGGCGTTTCTGATTGGCGCGATCATGGCTGAATCCCGGCAACTGGTGAAAATTGAGCGCCTGATCGAGCCGGTTCGCGACATGTTCAGTGCCATCTTCTTTGTTGCGATCGGTCTGATGATCGATCCACAGATTCTGCTTCAGTATGCCTGGCCGATTGCGGTGATTACCGTCGCAGTGGTGCTCGGCAAGATGCTCTCCTGCGGCCTCGGGGCGTTTATCGCCGGCAATGACGGACGCACCTCACTACGAGTCGGCATGGGCCTGTCGCAGATTGGCGAATTCTCTTTCATCATCGCGGCGCTGGGCATGACCTTGCAGGTCACCAGCGATTTCCTTTATCCAGTGGCGGTCGCTGTTTCGGCCATCACCACCTTGCTGACGCCGTACCTGATCCGTGCCGCCGATCCGCTTTCGTTGAAGCTGGCTGCAGTTATCCCGCAGCGTTTGGGTCGCGTGTTGGGGATGTATGGAGAGTGGCTGCGCAGCATTCAACCGCAGGGCGAGGGTGCGCAGCTGGCGTCGATGATTCGGCGGATTCTGTTGCAGGTCGGGGTCAATCTGGCGCTGGTGATGGCAATCTTCTTCTCGGGCAGTTTTTTTGCCGAGCGGATTTCCGGCTATCTGCATGCCTGGATCAATGATCCGAGCTGGCAGAAGGCACTGATCTGGGGTGGGGCGTTGCTGCTGTCGCTGCCATTCCTGATTGCCGCCTATCGCAAGCTGAAGGCGCTCTCGATGTTGCTGGCGGAAATGGGCGTGAAGCCGGAGATGGCGGGCCGCCACACGCAACGAGTGCGTCGGGTGATCGCCGAGGTGATCCCGATTCTCTCGCTGCTGGTGATTTTCCTGCTGCTGGCAGCCTTGTCGGCCAGTATCTTGCCGACCAACAAGTTGCTGGTACTGATTGCCGTCGTAACCGCCACAGTGGCGGCCTTGCTCTGGCGCTGGTTCATCCGCGTACACACGCGGATGCAGGTCGCCCTGCTGGAAACCCTGGATAACCACAAGGATTCGTCCGGGCATTGAGGGCTGGTTAACGAGCCGTAGCAGCTGGTGTAGCTTGCGTCCGGTTGCGTAGCGACCGTAAACCGGGCCACTCGGTTAACCTGAAACACCTCTTTGCCTGATTTTACGACTGCTACGCAGCCGGACGCAGGCTACGCCAGCTGCTACAGACCACGGCAGATCAGCTTTCCAGCCAGACGTCCCGGGCCCAGTGCCACACCGATTCCCAGGTTTCTTCGGCCAACAGCTCTTCTTCGGCCAGCCACAGCACCACGGTGCCGTCTTCTTCGACCAGGTAGTAGTTGTCACCGTCCTGGCAGATCGGAATCATGCTGCGATCAACACCGGCATCCCAGGCGTTGGCGGCAACGTCCGGCAGGTAGGTGTGCGATTGCGGGTCGGTGACAGTCACCGGTTCCAGGCTGCCGTACACGACGTCGCTGACGGTCAGCAGGAATTCTCTGAAGACGAACGGGATATCGATGAACAGTTGTTCTTCGATTTCCACCAGCAGGTCTTCGTCTGGCAGCTCCAAGGGCACCGGTACCGGTTCGTTGGCTTCTCGCAGTTGTTCGATGATTTCTTCCACGTCCGGGATCCTCTTGCTCAATGGCGCGGTTTGGTTGGGGCGGTTTATACAGTAGCTCGCTATAGATGCAACTGCGAAATAGAAAACCCCAGACAAGTCCGGGGTTTTTATTACAGCATGCGAAACGAGGGCGGTATTAGCCGTTCTGACGGATACCAGCCACCAGCCAAGGCTGGTTTTCGCCTTGCGGACGTTCCATGTTCCAGCTTTCGCTGAACACTTCGCCCTGGTCGAAGCGCGAGTTTTTCGACACGCCCGTGAAGGTCAGGGTGGCGATGGTCTTGTCTGCGCGATCATCCACGCCGTCCAGTTGAACGTGGAGGTTGTCGATGTAGGTGGACTGGAAGCCGTCACCCAGATCGGCACGTTCGCGTTTGAGGAACTCCAGCATTTGCGGGGTCACGAACTCGGCGATCTTGTCCATTTCGTTGGCGTCCCAGTGCTGTTGCAGGGACTGGAAGTGGTTGCGTGCGGCTTCAACGAAGCGCTCTTCGTTGAACCAGGCCGGAGCGTTAATCACCGGACGAGCGGCAGCAGGGGCAGCCGAACCGCCGAAGATCGAACCCATGGCCGGCTTCTGTTCGTACACTTCACGCTGCATTGGCGCGCCCGCAGGGGCCATATGCTCTTGTTGCTTGCGGCGACGAGCGGCGATGAAGCGGAAGATCACGAACCCGATGACCGCCATGATCAGGATGTCGAAAATCTGCATGCCCTGGAAGCCGCCACCCATGAACATGGAGGCCAGCAGGCCGCCGGCAGCGATACCGGCCAGAGGGCCGAGCCAGCGCGAAGCACCGCCAGCTTTGGCGGCAGCGCCYGCGGCACCCGCAGCACCGGCGGTCGCGGCAGCAGAACCCATGCCTGGCGAGGACGGCGCCATTTGGCTGGTCTGGTGGGTAGGCGCAGCGCCTACGCTTTTGCCGCCACCGAAGCGCTTGGCGTTGGCGTCGAGGCTCATCGTCAGRCCGATGCACAGCGCCAGGGCGATGCTAAGAAAACGTTTCATAAAGGGAATTCCCATTTGTGGATGGCACGCGCGCCATGTTGCACAGGTGAAGTGACACTGGCTAGCGGCAGAGTGTTTCGGGCTTTTGCCTGACAGGCTGCGTTCAGCTCCGTCGGTACAAGTAGGCGCCTAAATCTTTGTTTGTAGGGCAAGTGGATTGGTTGAGCAGGAACATTGCTTAACGTCGCAATGCCAACATCACCACGCCTGCCGTGATCAGACCGATTCCACCCCATTGGCGCAGGTCCAGCCGCTCACCCAGCAATACCGCGCCCAGCACGGCCACCAGCACCACACTGAGTTTGTCGACGGGTGCTACCAGCGAGGCTGGCCCGAGTTTCAGCGCACGGAAGTAGCAAATCCACGAGGCACCGGTTGCCAGGCCAGACAGCAGCAGGAACAGGTAGCTCTTGGCGGATATCGATCCTAATGACTGATATTRGCCCGTTGCGTACAAAATCAAGGCCAGGCTGACTAATACCACGATCGTGCGTAGCAGCGTGGCGAAGTCCGAGTTGACGTTTTCGATGCCGACCTTGGCGAAAATCGCCGTCAGCGCTGCGAATGCCGCGGATAACAGGGCCCAGAATGTCCAGGAAGAAAAGAAGCCCGAGCCCATGTGTATTGCGCCTTCTATCAGATCAACCTGTGGGAGCCTGCAGTTGGATACAACGCAAGATTTTGTGGGAGCGAGCCTGCTCGCGATGGCGGCACTGCGGAGTATCGGAGCACCGCGTCATCGTTCATCGCGAGCAGGCTCGCTCCCACAGAAAGCTATCAGACAGATAGCCGTTAGATGGCCTCGAGCTTGGCGTAGCCGAGCATCAGCCACTTGCTGCCTTCGCTGAAGTTCACTTGCACCCGGGCCTGCGCACCGGCGCCTTCAAAGTTGAGGATCACCCCTTCACCGAAGACTGCATGTTGCACTTGCTGACCGAGGCTGAACGCGGTTTCCGGGATTTCCGTGCCGGCGAACATGCTGCTCGAGCTTTGCTTCTGGCCGCCACCGAATGGACGGCTGACGCTGTTGGACAGCCGCACTTCCTGAATAAGGCCTTTAGGTACTTCACGTACGAAGCGTGAAACCTTGTTGTAGGTTTCGCTGCCGTACAGGCGTCGGGTTTCGGCGTAGGTCATCACCAGGTTTTGCATGGCCCGGGTAATGCCGACATAAGCCAGACGGCGTTCCTCTTCAAGGCGGCCGGGCTCTTCCAGGCTCATCTTGTGCGGGAACAGGCCTTCTTCCATGCCCACCAGGAACACGTAAGGGAACTCCAGGCCTTTGGCGCTGTGCAAGGTCATCAGCTGAATGCTGTCTTCATGCTCGTCGGCCTGGGTGTCGCCGGCCTCCAGCGAGGCATGGCCGAGGAACGCGGCCAGTGGCGTCAGGTCTTCGTCTTCCTCGGCGCTTTCAAAGTTGCGCGCCGCACTGACCAGTTCCTCAAGGTTTTCTACCCGCGCCTGACCTTTCTCGCCTTTTTCCGCTTGGTGATAGGCAATCAGGCCGGACTGCTCGATGACGGTCTGAGTCATCAGGTGCAGTGGCATTTCAGCGGTGGTGGTCGCCAAGTGCTCGATCAACTCGATGAACGCACCCAGTGCGCCGGCTGCGCGGCCGGTTAGGCCTTTATTGGTCACCAGCTGACGCATGGCTTCCCACATCGACACATCGCTGTGACGAGCGTGGTCGCGGATCGCTTCGACGGTTTTTTCGCCGATGCCACGGGCTGGAACGTTGATCACCCGTTCCAGCGCCGCATCGTTGCCACGGCCTTCGAGCAACCGCAGGTAAGCCATGGCGTTCTTGATTTCAGCCCGCTCGAAGAAGCGCTGGCCGCCATAGATGCGGTAAGGAATGCGTTCACGCAGTAAAGCTTCTTCCAAAACCCGCGATTGGGCGTTGGAGCGATACAAAATCGCGATATCGCTGCGCGCCATGCCGGTTTTCAGCGCACTTTCGATGGTTTCCACCACGTAGCGTGCTTCGTCATGTTCGTTGAACGCGGCGTACAGGTTGATCGCTTCGCCTTCGCCGCCGTCGGTCCACAGCTCTTTGCCCAGACGCCCGGTGTTGTTGGCGATCAAGGCGTTGGCGGCCTTGAGGATCCCGGCGGTGGAGCGGTAGTTCTGTTCCAGGCGAATGACTTCCGCGTCCGGGAAGTCGGCCGAATACTGGTGAATGTTCTCGATTTTCGCGCCGCGCCAGCCGTAGATCGACTGATCGTCGTCGCCAACCACCATCAGGCTGTCGCCGCCCTTGGCCAGCAGACGCAACCAGGCGTACTGCACGGCGTTGGTGTCCTGGAATTCGTCCACCAGCACATGGCGGAAACGTTTCTGATAATGAGCCAGCAGGCCCGGATGATCGCGCCACAGGTCGAGGGCGCGCAGCAGCAGTTCGGAGAAGTCGATGACGCCCGCGCGCAGGCACGCGGCCTCATAGGCTTCATAGATGCTGCGCATGGTGGCCAGGAACAGATCGCCGCTGGCTTGAATATGTTGTGGGCGCAGGCCTTCGTCTTTCTGCCCGTTGATGAACCATTGGGCCTGACGGGCCGGCCAGCGTTGCTCGTCGAGGCCCAGTTCGCGGATCACCCGCTTGACCAGACGTTGCTGGTCATCGCTGTCGAGGATCTGGAAAGTCTGGCTCAGGCCGGCTTCCTGCCAGTGCGCCCGCAGCAAGCGGTGCGCCAGGCCGTGGAAGGTGCCGACCCACATGCCGGCCGGGTTGATACCCATCAGCTGCTCGATGCGATGGCGCATCTCGGCGGCGGCCTTGTTGGTGAAGGTCACCGACAGGATCGAGTGTGGCGAGGCGTTCTCGACCTGGATCAACCAGGCGATACGGTGCACCAGCACACGGGTTTTACCGGAACCAGCACCGGCCAGGACCAACTGACGACCCACGGAGGCAGCTACGGCCTGACGTTGGGCATCGTTGAGGGAGTTCAGCAGAAGGGAGAGATCATCGCGCATCAGGGCATTCTAGGGCGCCGCGCCACACCGGGCAAACCGAGCTTTGCATTAACCGATGAAAGAAGCGCAGGGGACGACCGGTCAGTCATTCGTTGCAAGCCCTGATAGGCCGCGCTTCTGTGGTTTTGAACGCTGGCAACGGGCCATTTGTTTTGTCGGTTTTATGATCTGGAGCAGTTTGGTCCGGGCCATTGCTTGTGTATGCTCCATCGACATTTCGGGTTCATCACGCTCACCCTTATAAGAACAAGAATATTGCCTATGACCCTCAGCCCCAGCCTGTCGGGCCCTTCTGTGGAACCGCGGGTTATCCGCAAACAGTACGCCATGGAGATGGCGGTCGAGCGCACGCGTCTGCTGTATCAGGGCTCGTTGCTGCCCACGCTGTTCATGTTGATCAATGGTCTGGTCTGCGCCGGGTTGCTCTGGAACCCGCAGCGCTACTTCCTGGTGAGCATCTGGCTGATCTGGTTACTGTCGCTGGTGGCGCTGCGGGTGATTCAGGTCGCAGCCTTCGACTCGGCGATGCCCAGTCGTCAGGCGCAGCCAGTCTGGCGTCGAATGTTTCTGCTGGGTTCGGCCATGACCGGCCTGACGCTGGCCGGTGCCGGTATTGCCCTGGTGCCCACCGACAGCTTCCTGCAACAAGCCTGGGTATTCGGCCTGATCGGCGCGGCAACCCTCTCGGCCAGTGTCGCCWATGCGGTGAGCCTGCCGGCCTTCCTGTCGTTCACCTTGCCGTGTCTGTTACCGGCGATCGGTTATTTGTTCTGGGGCGGCGATGAACAGCAGCAAGGCTGGGGTTGGCTCGGGCTGATTCTGTTGGGCTCTCTCAGTGTGGTCGCGTGGCAGGTCAACCGGCTGATCCAGCACGGCTTGATGCGGCGTTTCCAGAATCAGGCACTGATCGAGCACTTGCAGCAGGCACAAAGCCACAGCGAGCAGCTTAATCAGGAGTTGGCGCGGGAAATCGAACAGCGTCGCCACGCCGAAGAAGAACTGCGTGAGGCTCAGGTCGGTCTCGAAAGCAGGGTGGCCCAGCGGAGCCGCGAACTGGACGCCGCCAACCAGGCCCTGAGTAAGAGCGAAGCGCGGCTGGCGCTGGCGTTGAAGGCCAGTGAGCTGGGTCTCTRGGACTGGAACCTGCAAACCGATGAGGTGCATCACACCCAACTCAAGGAGTTGTTCGGCATTGAGCCGGAATTCGTCACGGCGATGCTCAGTCATTTGAAACCGCGCCTGCACCCGCAGGACTTGCCGCCGCTGCGGCGGGCGCTGGTCGAGCATTTGAAGGGCCGCACCGAGGATTATCAGATCGAATACCGCGTGCGCCATGGCGATGGCCACTGGGTCTGGATCGAAGACCGCGGGCGGGCAGTGGAGAGGGGGGCCAATGGTCGGGTGATCCGGATGGTCGGCACTCGGCGTGACATCAGCGTCAGTAAAGGGCTTGAAGAGCAGCGACAACTGGCGGCGACGGTATTTGAAGCCGCCAGCGAAGGCATTGTGATTTTCGACCCGGATTACGCCCTGATCGCGGTCAATCAGGCGTTCAGCCGGGTCACCGGGTATCAGATTGAAGATTTGCTGGGGCGCAATGTGGTCGAGCTGCCGTGCAGTCGTGACGCCCGGCGGCACTACTCGGTGATCCATCAGGCGCTGGAACAGCAGGGCAGTTGGCAGGGTGAGTTGGTGGAGGCGCGCAAAAACGGCGAGCTCTATCCACAATGGCTGCAACTGAACGTGGTGCGCGATTCTCGGGGAAATGTCAGTCATATCGTGGGCTTTTTCGCCGATCTGTCAGCCCGCCGTGAATCCGAAGAGCGCATGCGCTACCTGACCCACTACGACGAACTGACCGGGCTGGCCAACCGCTCATTGTTCCGCGAGCGCCTGCATGAAGCCCATCAACGCGTGCGCCAGGGCGGCCGGAGCCTGGCGCTGCTGCACATCAACCTGGACCGCTTCAAATTGCTCAACGACAGCCTCGGCCATGAAGTCGCCGATCAGATGCTGCAGAAAATGGCTCGGCGTCTGGTCAATGCGCTGCCGGAGGCCGACACCATTGCGCGTTTGTCCGGCGACGAGTTCGCGGTGCTGTTCGACGCTTATGGCAACCTGTCGAGCCTGGCGCGGGTCGCCACCCGATTGTCGGCCAAGTTGCGCTTGCCGCTGACTGTTGAAGGGCATGAGCTGGTGGTCAGTGCGTCGATGGGCATCAGCATGTTGCCGGACAACGCGCGGGAAATTTCCGCGCTGGTCAGCCAGTCAAACATGGCCATGCAACATGCCAAGCATCTGGGCGGGAACAATTTCCAGTTTTACACCGACAGCCTGCAGGCCAGCACCCTTGAGCGCTTGCAGCTGGAGAACCAACTGCGCAAGGCCATCGAAGAGAAGCAGTTGAAAGTGTTTTACCAACCGAAACTCTGCCTCGCGACTGGCCGGCTGAACGCCGCCGAAGCGTTGGTGCGCTGGGATCATCCGACCATGGGGCGGGTTCCGCCGGGGGATTTTATCGGTCTGGCAGAGGAAGTCGGGTTGATCGGCGCCATTGGCGAATTCGTGCTGCGCCAGGCCTGTTGGCAAGCGTGCGAGTGGCAGCGTCAGGGACTGGAGCCGATTCGGGTTTCGGTCAATCTGTCGGTCCACCAGTTGCGTCAGGGCAAGCTGGTCAGCCTGGTGCGCCAGGTGCTTGAAGAAACCGGCCTGGCGCCGCACTACCTCGAACTGGAGCTGACGGAAAGCCAATTGCTGGACAGCGTCGAACACATCATCGCGACCTTCCAGCAGTTGCGCGATCTGGGTGTGAAGCTGGCGATCGACGACTTYGGCACGGGSTATTCGTCGCTGAGCTACCTCAAGCGCATTCCCGTGGACTACGTGAAGATCGATCAGGCGTTTATCCGTGGGTTGGGTGAGGGCGGTGAAGACGCGGCGATCACCCGGGCAATCATTGCCATGGCGCATGGGCTTTCGCTGAAAGTGGTGGCGGAAGGTGTGGAAACCGCGGAGCAGCTGGCATTCCTTGAGGCTGAGTCCTGCGATGAGGTGCAGGGCTATCTGATCAGCCGTCCGGTGGAGGCGTTCAAGCTTGCGAACTTGTTAAGGGGGGAGCGCCCGGAGTGAGTTTTATTTCTTTATGTACGGAAAAAGCCTGCCAGTTAATATGATTAGCCTGGCAGGAAAAGACTTGGGGATAATGAGTGTCTTTTTATCTTAATGGGTGATCATGACGTCTTTGATATGGTGCAGAAGTTTGCCTTCGAAGAAAATGCTTACACCGGTAACATGTGAGTCACCCAGGCTTTTATAGGTGACGGCTTTTTCTGTTTCGACCTGAGTTGTAATGTCGCCAGAGTTTTTAAGTTCCAGGTCAAGTCTCAGATTGAAAGACTTGTCCTGCATTGGGCTCAGTATCAACGTCGGTATAATGCCGGGATGCGCCACGGTCACGGTCCCGTAAGTGCGGAAGAAGAGGTCCTTCGGCATACGGTTGATTTGTGCTACCCAGTCACTGTTTTTAATAGTCATATTTAGTATTCCATAAGTTAAAGTTTGAGTGCTTCCTGCCCGATCATTATTAGCGTGAAGTGTTTTATTTGTGGAGTGGTATATCTATTCAAGTTGTAAGTGTGTTCGTGTGTCGAGGGTTGGTTTGGTCTTGGTTGACTTTGTTAGTTTGGTGTAAGTGCAGGTGCCAGCAGTGAAGGCCGAGGAGGGGTGATAGTTTTTGTTTCAAGCTGTGATGGGGATGAAGGCGCTTCGGGGGGGTTGAAAACGGCAGTGACTGCTTGCAGGTGGGGTCACGTRCGAAGGCAGCTACATCCCGTATGCATGGCCAAAACCATGGGCAGCACAGGCATTGAGTTACGGATTGAACAGGCAAAAAGCGAATTCTTGTAGTATAACTACAAAATTGCTACATCCCCGGCGTCAGCCAATAACAATGAGTCCTGCCCTTTGAACCTGTTGCAGCACATCGCCCAGTCACGCCATCTGTTACGCAAGTCGGAGCTCAAGGTCGCCGATCATGTGCTGCTTGATCCTGCGGCTGTGATGCACAGTTCCATGGCCGATCTTGCCCACAGTGTCGGCATCAGCGAGCCGACCATCGTGCGCTTCTGTCGGGCCATCGGTTGTTCGGGCTTTCAGGACTTGAAGCTGAAACTGGCGCAAAGCCTGGCAGCAGGGGCGAGTTTCGGGCAATTCGCGATTCACGAAGACGACTCGGTCGCCGACTACAGCCTGAAAATTTTCGACACCACCCTGCACACCCTGATGGAAGTTCGCGAGAAGCTCGACCCGTTGGAGTTGCAGAGGGCTGTGACCCTCATGTCCCAGGCTCAGCGCGTCGAGTTCTATGGTTTTGGTGCGTCCGGCGCGGTGGCGGCGGATGCCCAGCATAAATTCTTCCGGTTGCTGCTGACGGCTGCGGCCTATTCTGACCCGCACATGCAGGCGATGTCGGCGGTCACGCTGAAGCCGACGGACGTGGCGATCTGCATTTCCCAGTCCGGCCGCTCCAAGGACCTGTTGATCACCGCCAACCTGGTGCGTGAAAGCGGTGCTTCGCTGATCACGTTGTGCCCAAGCCAGACCCCGTTGGCCGAGCTGTCGACCGTCAACCTGGCTATCGATGTGCACGAAGACACCGAAATCTATACGCCGCTGACCTCGCGTATCGCGCACCTGGTGGTGATCGACGTGCTGGCCATGGGCGTGGCCATGGCGCGTGGGCCGAGCCTGGTCAACCACCTCAAGAGCGTCAAACGTAGCCTTYGCAGCTTGCGTCTGTCGCCCAAGTCGGTCAAAGCCCTCGACGATTGATCCGAGATTGCTGGAAGGTCGTTCCGACCTTAATCGCGAGCAGGCTCGCTCCCACAAATAGATCGGCTGTGTTGCGCAATTCGTGCGTACACCACAGAACCTGTGGGAGCGAGCCTGCTCGCGATGGCGTCCTCGAAAGCGCCGAAAGTTCACATCCCTGTAATCCCCGCGCCGCCAAACCGTCATCCCCCGCGCCTATCTTGAAACTCCCGTACTCGCCTTGGGAGACTCGAAATGGCCCAGCACTACGAAGAACGCAACAGCGCAGTCAAAACCCGCCGTCAGCAAGAAGACCAGCGTCGCATGGCGTTTCGCCGCGCGATTGAAGATCGTTGCGAGCACCGCCAGCTTCTGGCCGAGATCGGTGAATACCCGGATCTGGAACTTAATTACTGGCAGGCAAAACCGGCAGCTTCGCGTCGAAACGCTCAACCAGCGCGCTGATCTGCACCCGTTCACTGCGGATAAACGCCAGGAACGCATGCGCTACCGGTGACAGGCGTTTGGCCTTGGCCTGCACCAGGCACCAGCTGCGGTACAACGGCAGCTCTTCGACCGGCAGCTCTTTGAGCCCGCCGGTCGCCAACTCCAGGTTCAGGGCGTGGCGCGTCAACAAGGCCAGGCCCAGACCCGCCACCACGCATTCGCGCTGGGCTTCGGCCGACGAGACTTCCTGGGTCTGGTTGAAGTGCACGCGCTTCTCTTTGAAATACTCCTCGCACGCCAGCCGTGTCCCGGAGCCCGGTTCGCGCAATAGCAGTGTGTAGGGCTCAAGATCCTGCAAGCGCAGCGGTCCCATGTGGCACAGCGGATGATCCGGTGGCGCGACGGCAACGATCGGGTTGTTGAGGAAGGGCAGGAACTCCAGGCCCATGTCCTGCGGCACCATGGACATGATCACCAGGTCGTCGCGGTTGTCGGACAGGCGCCGGATCACCTGTCCCCGATTGACCACCGTCAGCTGCAGGTTCACTTCCGGGTGCTGGCGCTTGAAGGCGGCAAACAAGTGCGGTACGAAGTACTTGGCGCTGGATTCCACTGCCAGTTTCAGCTGACCTTGCAATGAACCTTGCATGTCCGAGAGCTGCATATCGAGGTTTTCCAGGCGCCCGAAAATATCCCGACTGGCGCGCTGTAACGCTTCAGCCGCTTCGGTCATGTAGAGCTTTTTGCCGACGTAATCGAACAAAGGCTGACCAATCAGCTCTTCAAGCTGACGAATCTGTAGGCTGACGGCCGGTTGTGTGAGCGACATTTCGTCGGCTGCGCGGCTGTAGGAACGCAAATCGCAGACTTCATTGAAGATCTGAAGCTGGCGTAATGTCATACGCATCAAAGACTTACGCATAATCTAGAGACTCTGGTCACAAGCGGGTCTCTCAACTATAAGCCTTTGCTTATGCCTAACCCAATTATTATTGATTTTTGTTAATCCCTTGAGCGGGCTAGTGTGACTACGCGACTGGCTTGAAACATTTAGTCACGCGCCGACCCAGTCCAAGGTCGTGGGTAGCAACCGGCTCAAGGGAACCTCCAAGTGATAAAAAAGATCCTGATTGCCAACCGTGGTGAGATTGCCGTACGAATCGTACGTGCCTGCGCCGAGATGGGCATTCGTTCGGTCGCGATCTATTCCGACGCCGATCGCCATGCGTTGCATGTCAAACGTGCCGATGAAGCCCACAGCATTGGTGCCGAGCCACTGGCCGGTTACCTGAACCCGCGCAAGCTGGTGAACCTCGCGGTGGAAACCGGTTGCGACGCGTTGCACCCAGGTTACGGCTTTCTTTCGGAAAACGCCGAGCTGGCGGATATCTGCGCCGAGCGCGGTATCAAATTCATTGGTCCGTCGGCAGAAGTCATTCGCCGCATGGGCGACAAGACCGAAGCCCGCCGCAGCATGATCAAGGCTGGCGTGCCGGTCACTCCGGGCACTGAAGGCAACGTCGCCGACATCGCCGAAGCCCTGGCCGAAGGCGATCGCATCGGTTACCCGGTGATGCTCAAGGCCACCTCCGGTGGTGGTGGTCGCGGGATTCGTCGCTGCAACAGCCGCGATGAGCTCGAACAAGCTTTCCCGCGGGTGATTTCCGAAGCGACCAAGGCCTTTGGTTCGGCGGAAGTCTTCCTCGAAAAATGCATCGTCAATCCCAAGCACATCGAAGCGCAGATCCTGGGTGACAGTTTCGGCAGCGTGGTGCACCTGTTCGAGCGTGATTGCTCGATCCAGCGTCGCAACCAGAAGCTGATCGAGATCGCCCCGAGCCCGCAACTGACGCCAGAAC
>NZ_JBFTLU010000017.1:0-37053 GCF_056396605.1 Pseudomonas sp. 05T35 | reverse complement strand
ATCGTATCCATAGTCTGCGCAGTTTGGGGAGTGCTGCCTGCCGTCTTGTGAAAATCGTCTCAACACCCTCGATATGAACTGCGTCAGCCAGCAGTCGCCCTGTCTGTAGGCTCATCTACGGGATCGACTTCAACCAGTTCAAGTCCGATGATACATTTCAGACAAAAAACGTCCCGTGAGAATCGCATGACCGAAACCCCAAGCGGACAGGCAACAGACATTTTTCGCAACGCTGACATCCTGATCGTCGGCGGTGGCCTGAGTGGCGCGTTACTGGCCATGCAGTTGCTGCGTTTGCCCGGCAAGCGTCWGATTCTGGTGGTTGAGCCCCGCGCCGAGTTGGGGCGGGGCGAAGCCTACAGCGCGGTTGAATTGGGCCATACGTTGAATGGCAACGCCGCGCGGATGGGGGTCGACCCGGACAACCCCGATGACCTGACCCAATGGCTGAGCGCATTTATAACCAACGGCGGCTGGCCGGAGTCGGACCAGCAGTCGGTGCCGGTCGCCGAGTTGTTCCCGCCTCGGGGCATTTTTGGTCTGTATGTACAGCAGCGGTTGGCCGAAGCCCAGGCCGTCGGCGCGCGTTATGGCTCAAGCGTCGAGCATGTGCGCGGGGAAGTGGTCGACCTGCAAACCGATGAACATGCCACGTTACTGACCTTGAGTGATGGAACACGCTTGCGCGGCGCTTTTGCGGTGCTGGCGACGGGGTTGTTCCCGGCCGCGCGGACCCCGCAAACCGAATCCAGTGGCTTGAACGCTGCAGCCGTCGATCCTTGGGATGTGGCGGCCATGACACGGCTTGATCCGCAATCGACGGTATTGATCATCGGCTCGGGCCTGACCATGGTCGATGCCGTGGTGTCGCTGGAGCAGGCCGGGCATCGTGGACCGATCGAAGTGTTTTCCCGTCACGGCTTGTTGCCGCATGTGCGTCGGCAACCGCCGGCGTGGGTGGATTTTCTGGCCGAAGATCCCGGCATTCGCAGCCCGCGTCAGTTGATGCATGAACTGCGGCGCCATTGCCGTGCGGCGATGGCGGAGGGTGTTGACTGGCAGGCGCCGCTGGATACCGTGCGGGCGCATATCGGGCGGCTCTGGAGCCAGGCAACGGACGTGCAACGCCGGCAGTTTGTGCGGCATGTGCGGCCATGGTGGGAAAGCCATCATCACCGGTCGCCGCCCTTGAGTGCGGAGCTGGTGGCGCGTTTGCACCAGGAAGGACGGCTGCGGATTCAGGCTGCGTCGTTCAAGGGCCTGGCACCCTCGGCGGAGGGGCAGGTGAGTATTCGCATTCGTCGGCGCGGGGAGTCTGAAGTGACGGTGGTCAGTGGCGACGCGCTGATCAACTCCAGCGGTATCGAATACGACTGGCGTCGGGTCGCCCGACCCTTGCCTCAGCAACTGCTGGCCCGCGGCTTGATAAAGCCGGGGCCTTTGGCGCTGGGGATCGCGGCAGATGCGAACGGGGCGGTGATGGATGCCGAGGGGCAGGTTGCCCGACGCCTGTTCGCCATGGGCCCACCTCTGCGTGGAATGTGGTGGGAAAGCACGGCAGTGACCGACGTGGCGAGCCAGGCCAAGGCGTTGGCACTACGCCTGGCGCGCTGAGCGTTGTCGTAAGGCAGCGCTGGCGCGATCAGACCTCCCTGATATTGACCCAGCGTTGCTCCCGCGCCGCCAGCCGAATCGCCGCCGCCAGGCGTTCCACTTCCCAGGCCTCCTCGAAATCCGTGCCGTCCTGGCCTTGTCCGGCCAGAGCCATGATCAGCGCATGCACTTCCAGCGTCTTCAATTCGTTGTAACCCAGCTGATGCCCGGGGGCAGGGCTGAACGCCGCATAGCCAGGCAGGTTCGGTCCGGCCAGTAAACGCTGGAAACTGTCCTGGCCAACGCGGCACAGGCGTAACTCATTCAAGCGTTCCTGATCGAACACCAGAGTGCMTTTGGTGCCGCTGATCTCGAAACTCAGGTGATTCTTGTAGCCGTGCTTGAGCCAACTGCTGCTGAAGGTGCCACGAGCGCCGTTGGCAAAGCGCAACAGGGCGTGGGTTTGATCGTCGACGGCAATGCTGCGTTGTTCCGGGCTGCCCACCGTAGCCGGACGCTGGCGGTGCACCGTTTGGGTATCGGCGCACACCGCCTCGACATCGCCCACCAGATAGCGCGCCATGGCCAGTAAATGGCTGCCCAGGTCCGCCAGCGCGCCGCCGGCATGTTCGGCTTCACAGCGCCAGGACCACGGCGAGTTCGGGTCAGCCATGAAGTCTTCGCTGAATTCGCCTTGAAAGCTGATGATCTCGCCCAGGTCGCCGTTTCGAATCAGCTGGCGAGCCAAACCAATGATCGGGTTGTGCTGGTAGTTGTAGCCCACGCGAGTAACCACGCCGGCCGCTTTGGCCGCCAGGTGCATGGCGCTGGCTTGCTCAAGACTGACTGCCAGTGGTTTTTCGCAGTACACCGGTTTGCCGGCGGCGATTGCAGCCATGGCCATCGGGTAATGAAGATGGTTGGGGGTGGTGATAGCGATCAGGTTGACCTTGGGGTCGTCGATCAACTGTTGCCAGTCACTGTGGGCCCGTTCGAAGCCCCAGGCAGTGGCGCACGCTTGTGCGCGAGCAGGATCGGCATCGGCAAGAGCCGCGAGGCGCAGCCTGAAGGGCAGTTCGAACGCCGCGCTGACATTGCGAAAGGCCAGGGCGTGGGCACGGCCCATGAAGCCCGTGCCGATAAGTCCGATTCCGAGTTCGCGCATAACAGGGTCCTTTGGATTATTGTTTTCGGGATGCCTAGTTATGGAATAAATATTCTCTAAATGCAAATAATGGAATTAATGCGGGATCTGTCTGATGTACCGCGAGTTCTGATTTTACGACTGCTTCGCAGCCGAACGCAGCCTCGCGGGCTCGTCAGCTGCTACGGGAGTAGTCCTGCATTGCATATATGTAGATACCTATGCCGCAGGAGACTCAGAATCAGGACAGGAAACCACCGTCCACATTCAACGAAACCCCAGTCGTATAGCTCGACGCATCACTCGCCAAATACAGCACCGCACCAGCCATTTCACTCGGATCCGCCACACGCTTGAGCGGAATCTGCTGCAGCGCGGTCTTCAGGATCGCGTCGTTTTTCACCAGCGCCGAGGCGAACTTGGTGTCGGTCAGGCCTGGCAGCAGGGCATTGCAGCGGATACCGAACTGCGCGCATTCCTTGGCAAAGACCTTGGTCATGTTGATCACCGCCGCCTTGGTCACCGAGTAGATGCCCTGGAAGATGCCTGGTGAGATGCCGTTGATCGAGGCGACGTTGATGATGCTGCCGCCACCGTTTTCGCGCATCAGCTTGCCGGCTTCCACCGACATGAAGAAGTAGCCGCGAATGTTCACGTCGACGGTTTTCTGGAAGGCACCGAGGTCGGTGTCCAGCACGTTGCAGAACTGTGGGTTGGTCGCGGCATTGTTGACCAGGATGTCCAGGCGACCGAATTGCTCGCGGATGCCGGCGAACACTTGAGTGATCTGTTCCATCTCGCCGATGTGGCAGGCGACGGCGGTGGCTTTACCGCCGTCAGCGATGATCGCGTCGGCAACGTGTTGGCAGCCGTCGAGTTTGCGACTCGATACGATCACGTGGGCGCCTTGCTGGGCCAGCAGTTTGGCGATCGCTTCACCGATGCCACGGCTGGCGCCGGAGACGAAAGCGATTTTACCGTCGAGGTCGAACAGATGGGTCTTGGACATGGTTTTTCCTTGAGGTGGGCAGGCGCCGGGCGCGTGATCAGAGGCTGGATTTCTGGATGACTTGCAGGCTCATGTGCTCCAGCAGCTTGTTCATGTGAATGAACTGCGCGAAGCGTTTGTCCTGGGTCTGGCCATGAAAGAAACGGTAGTAGATCTGCTGCACGATACCGGCCAGGCGGAACAGCCCGTAGGTGTAGTAGAAGTCGAAATTGTCGATCTTGATCCCCGAGCGTTCGGCGTAGTAATCGACGAACTCGCGGCGGGTCAGCATGCCGGGGGCATGGCTCGGTTGGCGGCGCATCAGTTGCACTGGCGCCGGGTCGCCGGCTTCGATCCAGTAGGCGAGGGTGTTGCCCAGGTCCATCAGCGGATCGCCGAGGGTGGTCAGTTCCCAATCCAGTACGCCGATGATCTGCATCGGGTTGTTCGGATCGAGGATCACGTTGTCGAAACGGTAGTCGTTGTGGACGATGCTCGACGTCGGATGATCGGCTGGCATCTTGTCGTTGAGCCAAGCCTTGACCGCTTCCCAGCTCGGAGCATCAGGTGTCAGGGCCTTTTCGTAGCGCTCGCTCCAGCCACGGATCTGCCGCGCGACATAACCCTGCGGCTTGCCCAGGTCGGCCAGGCCACAGGCCTGGTAATCGACGCGGTGCAGCTCGACGAATTTGTCGATGAAACTCCTGCACAAGGCTTCGGTTTTAGCGGCGTCGAGGCCCAGTTCCGCTGGCAGCTCGGAGCGCAGGATGATCCCCTTGACCCGTTCCATCACATAGAACTCGGCACCGATCACCGATTCATCGGTGCAGTGCACGTAGGCTTTCGGGCAGTACGGAAAGCCGTCCTTGAGCTGGTTGAGAATGCGAAACTCACGGCCCATGTCGTGGGCGGATTTGGCCTTGTGGCCAAACGGCGGCCGACGCAGCACGAACTCTTGCTCGGGGTATTCGAGCAGGTACGTCAGGTTTGAAGCGCCACCGGGGAACTGGCTGATCTGTGGCAACCCGCTCAGGCCCGGAATGTGCGCCTTGAGGTACGGATCGATCAGGCTGGCATCAAGTTCTTCGCCAGAGCGGATACGGGTGGACTGGTCAGTAAGCGCCATGCTTATCCCTTCTGCTTATTTTGGAGGCCAGACATCATTGACTAATCTAATGGCGYGCCGGGGTSGCCACAAGCGCGGCAMGGTCTTATAGGTTAGCGTGTTGCCGGATAATCAGCGTTCCTGATGTGCGAGAACAGGCTCGGCGGACTATGGTTCAGAGGAGTATCGCGTCCAGGAAGGAGATTCGACATGGGCTGTCCGCAAGTGTGCGCCACCGCGACCCTGCAATGCAGTTTCGGTGCGGCGCCGGGGGTGCTCAACGTGCTGCCGGTAAACCGCACGCTGACCGGGGGCATGCCGGCGGCGAACATCATGGATCACATTCCGCTGCTGAACATCATGCCGTTCGGCATGTGCATGAGCCCGGCCAATCCAATGGTCGCCGCGGCCACGGCCGCCGCGCTTGGGGTGCTGACGCCGATGCCGTGCATTCCGGCCACCGCTGCCCCGTGGATCCCCGGAGCACCGACCCTTTTGCTGGGGGGAAACCTGAAAGACCGCGGCGTCTGACTTCACGACTGCTGCGCAGCCGAACGCAGGCTACGCCAGCTGCTACAGGTCTGCATCAGGCTTGTGTCGGATCAGCCCAGCGCCGATACCACCAGCGCATCCGCGAGATCGGCTTGCCCTCGGCATCCAGCGGTCGTCCATCGCTGGCAAAGGCTTGCTCCGGTTCGAGCAACTGACCGTTGAGGTAGCGGGCGTTTACAGCGGGTTTGCCGTTGGGATGAAAACGCTGGTAAACCCCTTCACGTACACCGTCGCGGTAAAACTCCATTTCAGCCACTTGCCCATCGGGAAAATAGTTGCTGGCTTCGCCATGCAGCAGGCCCCGGCGATAGGTGGCCTTGCGTTGCAGCCAGCCTTGCGGCGCATAAAACGTCGCGACACCTTCTAACTTGTCATGCACAAAAGGCAGCTGTGCCGACAACTTGCCGTTGGGGTGATACAGCAGGCTCCTGCCTTGCAGTTCGCCCTGGCTGTAATTCAAGGCCGCCTGGGGCTTTCCGGCTTCCTTGATATGCAGCGGACCTTCCAGCTGGCCGTCGAGCATTCGTCCGTCGAGCCGGCTGTCACCGCGTTCCAGTTCCAGTTTGTCCGATGACATCCTCGCTCGCTCCTCAGTTGACCTTCACCAGTCCGCCCTTGATGGTCAGCATGCCGCCGCCGTCCACGGTCTGCTCGGCGCCGCCCTTGTTGGTCAGGCTGACCCCGGCATCATTGGTCAGCGAGGTGCCGGCCTTGTTGGTCAGCTCCGTGCCGGCCTGATTGCTCAGGGAGGTGCCGGCCTTCTGGCTGATCGAGGTGCTGGCCTGGGCCGCCAGATCGGCGCCACTCTTGATCGCGAAACTGCCACCGCTTTGCAGTGTGAGAGTGCCACTTACCTTGATGGTCAGGTTGCCGTGTACATTGATCTTGAAGTCCTTCTGCGCCTGCAGAAACACCTCTTCGGCGTCCTTCTTGTCCTCGAAGCGCAGCTCGTTGAAACCGCCGCCACCTTTGGATGAGTTGGTCTTGATCCCGGATTGGGTCTGGTTCGCTGGCAGCGCATAGGGCAGGGCGTTGTCACCGTTGTAGACGCAACCGGTGACCAGTGGCCGGTCCGGGTCGCCGTCGATAAAGGTCACGATCACCTCCTGACCGATCCGCGGTACGAACTGCATGCCAAAACCCTTGCCGCTCCACGGCAGCACCACGCGGACCCAGCAGGAACTGCTTTCGTCATTCTTGCCGTCGCGATCCCAGGGGAACTGCAACTTGATCCGGCCGTATTGGTCGGTCCAGATTTCCTCACCGGATTTGCCGACCACCAGCGCCGTTTGCGTATGCATCCGCGGCTTGGCCGTRAGCCGCGCCGGACGATAAGGTGTGGCTTTGGGGATGGCTTCGAAGCGGTTGCGGTAGCTGTCATGACTGGCCTCATGAGTGACCGCCGTCACCACCCAATCGATATTCAGCGTCGGGTCATCGTGACCGGCCAGCGTGAACCAGTGCCCCGGCACCAGCCAACGGCAATCGCTCTCGCCGACAAAACGTTTTTCCTGACTGCGCAAACCGTCCACCCGCTGCTTGGTCAGCGCATCGCCGCGAGCCTTGGCGTTGTAACCGCCCGGATGTTCATAGATGGACAGTGGCCCGGCCACCGCTTCGGCCTGACCATACAGTGAAGTACTCGGTGTGGTGAACTCATAATCCGTCGCCCGATACACCCCGGATACCGCCTGCACACAGACTTGCCCGGAACGAATGCCATGCAATTCGCGCTCGCCCATTCGCTGCCCGAGATAGCTCACCTTGGGTCCATTGGGTATCGGCACGAAGGCATCGTTACTGTCCCCGAGCACCAGCGTGTGCTTGCCGTCCTCGTGGGTGAAAAACCAGAAAATCCCTTCTTCCTCCAGCAACCGCGAAACGAAGGCAAAATCGGTTTCGCCGTACTGCACGCAGTACTCGCGGGGCGTGTAACTGCCGGTGAGTTTCAACTGGAAATCGGTGAAGCCGTGGGCCTTGAAGATTGTGGTGACGATGTCCGAGGTGGCAAGGTTCTGGAACACCCGGTTGTTGCTGGCCAGGGTCAGCCACCAGAGCCATGGCCTTAGAACAAGCTGATAGCGCTCGGCGGTGGCGTCGGCGGGGAGTTGGCGGATTTCCGCGACCAGTGCGTCGAAGGGGCGGGTCAGGGCGTCGTTGTGCAGGGTGGTGGTGACGTGGGTGGCGACGGCGCTGGTCAGGGCGAGGGAGGCGCCGTCGTTGAGGCCGTTGAGGGTTTGCGATCCGAGGGTATTCAGGGCTTCCTCACCGGAAAGCGACTCAGGGTAAAGCGCCGACAGCGTGGTGGCGGTTAGGGAAAGGCTGGTGTTGCTGTCGGTGGTGCGGGGCATCGAGCGACCTCAAGATTTGATTAACGATTCACGTCTCTTTCTTTATGACCGAATGTACGAAACCCACCTTTGCAGGCACAGTGTTGAGGGCGTCAGTCGAGCTTAAGTCCGGCCAGTGAGCAGCGTTCATCGATTGATCTGTCCGACATGAAAACAATTCTCGATTTGATAACGTTATAGAAGTCGCGTTTGTTGAGGCCAAATACGTCAACGCTGTCTTTGTTTTTTATGCTGCGGGCCGCGATGGTCCGCATTACCAGATCGTTGATTTGGTTGGCCGATAGCTCATCAAACATTAAGGTGAACAGCACGGCCAACTGGTTTGCGTCTGCCAGGTTGATATTGGTGTTGTTTTCGGTGATAGCGTATTCGTGATACGTGTTCTGATAGTTGAGTGTCAGGCGCTGTTTGATGGGGATATAGTGGTTCAGGGCGGAAATGCTGGCCACTACAACGGCGATGCCATCGGGCACTTGGGCATTCCAGGGTAGATGAGCCATGGGTGCCGGTTTTTTTTTAGTGGGACGCAGTTCTCCTGAAGAATTAAATGCCAGAGAGGTAAAGTTGTAAGTGGCGGCTCCGACAATCATGACTCCTTTGTCACTGTTAGCCAGTGCCAATACGCTTTTGTACTGCCTGCCCAATGCACCGCTCTCGTCGAGGACAGGGGTAAGGTCATCCCTTATGTCTGGGTCCATTATCTGATAGATATGATCCGTAACAGTCGGGTTGTCGTCCCCGCCTAATGAATAAATGAACTGATCGGCGATATAGCAGAACTCTTCGTCTCGGACGTGTATGTGCAACCGTTTACCAACGTATTCGAYCTCGGTAACYTCTTTTAATAGCTTTAGATTATGGGATTCGCATAGTTCGATGATTTTTGCATTTCTGGATCCGGGTAATACTGCTCCGGTAAACTCTGAACCTTTGGGGCGGGCAAACCAGTTCATTTTTGGGGAGTTTTTGCTGGCAATGTCCACGACCCAAGCGGCGGTGGCACTACCGCCGTAGATGGCGCGGTCAATACCGGAAACCTGTTGCTCTTCCTGTTCCAGAAACTCGATACCTTCAATAACTTGTGAGTACTCAATGTCGGGTGCTGGCGTTCCCTTTACTGAGGGGGGCTTGCGTTGGGCGCCAATGCCGGTGGCAATAATTATTTTTTCARCGATTAACGCATGTGTGGTATCAAACCAGGCGACGTAGTTTCCTGGTTGAGTCAGTGACTTGGATATTCGCCGTACTTTGCGTGAGGGGTTGTGGCTGTAGCGGCTACCATTGACGGTTTCAGTGACGCCTTGCTGAAAAACACCTGAGGAAAGGAAGTTTTCCAGGCTCATTTCACCATTGGCAACCGTAAACTTCGGGGGAGGCGAACCAGGTAAATGTAAGAGATGAGCAGGTTGGCCCATGGGATGCTCTACGAGTTTTGCCCATAGCCCATCCTCACCGACAACGATAGTTTTATAGTCATCGGATGAGGTGCTGAGGAACACTGCGGCGGAAACACCCGCACCTATGATCAGTCGCGTTGGCATAATGGCTCACCTCTCTTCTGTGACCAATTTATCAGTGGTGTCTTTTTGCAGGGACAGGGCAGAAAAGGCAGAAAAGCGGACGGATTTATTTTCGACGTTGGCGAGGCTGTCCATAAAAATATACCCGTCCTGATTTTCTAAAAAACCTGAGCTGGGAGTCGTGTGGTAAGTCATGGGCAGACATGATCATTTCCTGTTGTTTAAGTCGTCAATAAATACGTTACTCTTATTTTTCTTGGTGTTTGTGAGTTGGCTGTTTGGTGTTCTACTCTGTTATTCTTTCAATTTTTTCTTTGTCGCGCCTGAAGTATGATCCTGTTAGTCGAATGGCTGCTGATGTAAATAGCGGTAGGACTGAATTATATGAGCCTTCCAGGTACTCCTTGACCGGGATGCTCTCTGAACGAGCTGAGTTATATGTAAGTGCGATATTCTGGCTCAAGAAAGCATTGCCCATGGCTTGTGATATTAGATAGCTTTGGGGGTGCATGATCACTTCGTCAAAAAAGTGTTGTGCATCTCTGAATTTTAGTTTTGTCGGAATGTTGTTGTCATTGAGGAAAAGTGCGAGCTCAAGGTATTTTTGGTAAATTATTTCGTAAATTGCCCTTTGCGTTGAAGGGTCGATAAGTTCCACTGAATGCTTCATTGGCAATTAATTGCACAAATTTATGTGCCTCGGGTTCGGTTATGGATCCTAATGATTTGAACATTTGATTGCTCCTGCAAGTTTTACCATTAGAAAAAGCCGGAGATTTTTTTCTGCGTGCCTGAGTCGCCCACGACGATAGATCAATAACTCCATCCTGAGGGATCTTGGTCTGGAGGTTGTTGAAGTAGGTGGTGAAGGCCAGGACCATGGGGCCCTGGTTCTGCGGGGTCGAGTTCGCCCATTGCTCCAGGTCAGCGCGACTGTTATTGATCTGTGCGGCCAGTTGTACGGTTGTAAATGCCATATAAACGCTCGTTGTTCGCTGCAGTGGTTTGCATTGCGCCAAGCACGGGGCGGGCTGCGTTTTCTGTTTACTCCAGTACCCACTCCGCCAACTTCCCCGTCACCTGCGTCATCAGCACATTCTCGACATCCCGCGCGCCCGCCGCACTGCACTTGGCCAGCACCGCCTGCACAATCCCGGTATCAAACTCGAATTGCTTGCCGGTCGCGGCCTTGTAGCGGCCACGCAATTTCTCCAGTTTCGCCAACACAATCCCTTCCAGCGTCGCCTCATCCAGCGGTCGGTACGCGACCACGGTCATCCGCGCCAGGAACGCCGGGCGGAAGGCTTTCAGCAGCACGTTGTGCAGGGCTTCGGTGAAGGCATCGCTGTCCAGGTGCGCGGTCGGTGTGTCGAGCAGCAGTTCGGCGCCGACATTGCTGGTGGCGAGCATCACGGTGTTCTTGAAGTCGACCACCAGGCCGGTACCGTCTTCCATCAGGCCCTTGTCGAAGACGTTATAAAAAGCCTCCAGCACATCCGGGTGGGCTTTTTCGATTTCGTCGAGCAGCACCACGGAATAAGGTTTGCGGCGCACGGCTTCGGTGARCACGCCGCCGCTGCCGTAACCGACGTAGCCGGGTGGGGCGCCTTTGAGTTGGCTGACGGTGTGGGCTTCCTGGTATTCCGAGAGGTTGATGCTGATCAGGTTGCGTTCGCCGCCATACAGTGCATCGGCCAGGGCGTAGGCGGTTTCGGTTTTGCCGACGCCGGTGGGGCCGACCAGCAGGAACACGCCGACCGGTTTTTGCGGATCGGTGAGGCCGGCGCGATACGCCTGCAAGCGTTGGGCGATGGTGTTCAGCGCGGTGCGTTGGCCCATCACCCGTTGGCTCATGCGCTGGCCGAGAGTGCGCACGGCGTGGGCTTCGTCGGCGAGCATCTTGCCGACCGGAATGCCGGTCCAACCGGCAATCACCGCGGCGACGGTTTTCGCGTCGACTTGCTCCGGCACCAGCGGGTCATCCTGGCGAATGGCGTCGAGGCCGGCTTCCAGGCGCAGCAGTTCGGCGGCCAGATGGTCGAGGCGTCCATCGGTGACGTCGTCCGGTTTGTCGTTGTCGGCGCGTTCGCTCAAGGCCAGCAGCTCGCGCCGGGTTTCCAGCAGCTCGCGCACGGCGACGCGTTCTTCGCCCCAGCGGATCTCCAGCTCGCGAATGGCCTGCACGTTGCTGGTGGACTCGGTCTCCAGCACGGTAATGCGCTCACGGTGATCGAGGCCGGTGGCCTGTTCGCGGCGCAGGCGTTCGACTTCATCCTTGAGGCTTTGCTGGCGATGACGCAGGCTTTCCAGTGGCGGCGGTACGTCGTGTTGGCCGAGGGCGACCCGCGCGCAGGCGGTGTCGAGCACGCTGATGGCTTTGTCGGGCAGTTGCCGGCCAGAGATGTAGCGATGGGACAGCTTCACTGCCTCATGAATCGCCGCATCCAGCACCTGCACGCCGTGGTGCTGTTCGAGTTTGGCGGCGACACCACGGAGCATTTCCACGGCAGTGATTTCATCCGGTTCTTCGACTTGCACCAGTTGGAAGCGTCGGGCGAGGGCCGGGTCTTTCTCGAAGTATTTTTTGTACTCGAGCCAGGTGGTCGCGGCCAGGGTCCGCAGTTCGCCACGGGCCAGCGCCGGTTTGAGCAGGTTGGCGGCGTCGCTGCCGCCCTCGACACCGCCGGCACCGATCAGAGTGTGGGCTTCGTCGATGAACAGGATGATCGGTTTTTCCGCGCTGCGGACGGCATCGATCACGCCTTTGAGCCGTTGCTCGAATTCACCTTTGACCCCGGCGCCGGCCTGCAACAAACCAAGGTCTAGGACCCGAAGACTGACCTCTTGCAGTGACGGTGGTACGTCCCCGGCGGCGATGCGCAGGGCCAGGCCTTCGACTACCGCAGTTTTGCCGACGCCCGGCGCGCCGACCAGGATCGGGTTGTTCTGGCGACGGCGCAGCAGGATGTCGATGCATTGGCGAATTTCGCCATCACGCCCGACGATCGGGTCGATGCGTCCGGCATGCGCGTCGGCGGTCAGGTCCTGGGTGAACTGATCAAGTATCGAGTCCTGTTTCTGCTGCGGTTTGCCCGCGGTTGCGGCGACCGAGCGGGCGGCGCCGACGTGCTCGCGGGAGCTTTCGGTCCATTCCAGCAGGTTGCTGCGCAGGGCGTCCCGAGGAATGCGCAGCAGCGACGAAGCACTGTTGAGCAACAGGCTGCGGCGTTCATCGCGGTCGAGCAGCGCCAACAGCAACAGTCCGGAACGGATGCTCTCAAGGCCAAGCACGCTGGCCTGCACCACGGCGTCCTCCAGCAGGCCGATGGTTTGTGCCGAGAGTGCCGGAGTGYGGGTACTGCCGGTCTTGAACAATTCCAGGGCCTTGTTGATTTCCGCCGTCAAGGCATCGCGTTCCAGGCCGAAGCGCGGTAGCAGGTAGGCGAAGTCGCCGCCTTCGATCTCCAGCAGTTCAAGCAACAGGTGCTCGATTTCAACGTAATGATGACCGCGTTGCAGGCAACGCTGGGCGGCCCGTTCCAGGGCGCGGCGGTTGTCCGGGTTGAGGCGTCCGATCAGGCTGGCGAGTTCCATGTTCAGGTGATCTCCAGCTGACGAAGACGAGTCTCGATGCGTTGCAGGGTGAGGCTGGACTGGCGTTGCAGGCCACCGTTCCAGCTCAACAGTGGTGGTGTCTGACGACCGAGTTTGATTGGGTTGGCACCACGCACCAGCAGTACCAGTGCGCACTCCAGGTCCGGACCGAAATACAGCGCGCTGAGGCTGGCCAAGGCCGCGTGTGTTTCACCGTCCGGCAATAAGGCAGCGGCCTGGACGGGCGTCAGCGGGCCGAGAGTCAGACGGATTCCGGCATGTTCGTCCCAGACCCGCGTGCCGGCCACGGCGCTGCGCCCCAGTTGCAGGTTGCGTCCACCGGGCTGCAAGCGGCTGCGACTGGCGGGTGGAATCTCGCGCCAGGCGCCTTCATAGGCGTTGAGCTCGACCGGTAATTCGAACTGCTCGCGCACGATCGCGGCAAAGCCTGAGAGCGAACGGCGCCCGTCGGCAAACAACGCGCTGCACGCCAGCACGGCGGCATCGGGAATCGCCTGACGATCATGCAGGGCCTTGGGCAGCAGGCCGGTCAACGCTCGCAGATGAGCGTGCACCGGTGTCGCACCGGGTACTGAAAAGCCCACGGCAATCCGGTGTTTGCGCAGCACTTTGTAGAGCAGGCTGAGCAGTCGGTGCTGGAACAGGTCGAGGAACTCGGCCGGTGCATAATCCTTGGCGCGGGCACGTTGTTGCAGCCATTCCTGATAGGCGTAGGGCAGTGGTCCGTCCGGCCCGCCGAGGCCGAAAACCGGGGTGGTCAGGGTCGGTTTGTGGTCGGTATCGTCGGTCAGGTTTTCAACCTGGCTGGCAGCGAACAACGGCGTCAGCGGGCCGCGCAGACGCAGCGCTTCAGCCTGCGGCGCGGTGCCGCTGCCCAGCGATTCGGCTTGTGGATGCTCGCGCTCAAGCAGCAACAACGCCTGCAACAATTCGAACGCTTGAGGATCGCGGCGCAGTCGTTGGCTCAGGCTCAGAGGGAGAGCGGCATGCCGGCTTGGGGTTGCCATGCCTTGATCTCCTTGTCTGATTCAACCAGCACCGTACGCACGAAGCGATTGGCCGTGGCATAGAGTGAGAAAAACTGCGCCAGCACCGCTGAAAACAGCACCGCGCTAGTGCCGACAAAATGCTGCGGATCGAGTTGCAGGCGAACCTCCAGTCCATTGCGCCAGCCGCGCCAGGCGTCTTCACCGACATGTGCAATGACGCGCTCGCAGCTCAGGCTCAGCAGGCCTTCGATCTGCCGCAGGGCACTGGCCTCGTCGCGCAGGTTATGCAGCGCGAGGATTTCCTTGAGTGCGTCCAGCGCCTGTGGACCTTCGACCAATGACAAGTGGTTGAGGGTCAATTGCGACACCAGCCGCCAGCGCGATTCACCGTCCAGCCGCGGCAGGCTTTGCGGGCTCGGCGGATTACGCAAGCGCGCCGAGGCGACCGGCCCCGGCCGCTCGAAACCCAGCGGTGTTCCGGCCGACAGGCTCTGGGCCAAGTGCCGATTGGTGCAGAGCAACTCGGCAGTCAGGCTCAGTTCAGTCACTTCTTCAAACGGGTCGAGCTGGGTGTCCACCAGACTCAGCATCAGGTCAGTGCCCAAGCGGTTTGGGGTCATGCCGCTGATTCGCCGGGCGTGCCAATAGCAGCGGTGGTTGCCGCCGTGCTGGCTGCCGTAATACGCCGGTACGCGCTGCACGCCCTGCGAGGTGCTGGCGCGCAGGGCGCGAATGCTGTGGATCTCGACGCTGTTTTCCCGATGGCTGTCGGCAACCAGGCGGTATTCGCTGCGAGTACCGTCCGGGCGCAGTGGCTCGGACGTTCGCGGGAACAGGTTGATTACCGGTGCGCAACCCAACGCGATATCACTGGCTTGTAAATGCAAACGGCTGCCGGGCGCCTGGTCGAAAACGATGTACAAATACAGCGTCTGACTGTCGCTGAGTGCACCCGCCAGCGGCACGTCGAAAAAATTGAATTTGTCCGGAAAGGCAAAGTACTCGGCGAGTAAACGCATCCCGGGATGCACGCCGTCTTCATCGGGTAGCAGCACTTCATCATTGGCAAAACCGACGATCTTCGGCAGCCCGGCCAGCGCTTTTGGTGTGCTGCCGGGTGGCCCGGCGAGGAGCTGAATCGCATGGGCGCCGAGCAAGTCGTAGAGTTTGGCGTTGATCACCGGCGATGCGGCCAGGTGCAAGCGCAACTGCTCGATGCCGAGCTCTGCCCATTGGCTTTGACCCAGGCAGCGCAGGCTCAAGCGCAGCGCCGAGCGTGCGTGGGCGACGCCGGTCAGGGCCTGGGCTTCGTCGCTTCCCAGCAGCAAGGCTTCGTTGATTTCCAGCGGCCAGAGGTGAACAGCGGCACTGGTGCGAAAGTGGATGCTTTCACCGTGGCGGGTGGTGACGAACAACGGCGTGTCGCGCGGCAGCGGGTAACCACCGGCCAGGTTGCCCTTGCTCGGATCGGGCTCGAACTGGACGATGGCGCAGGACGGCAGCGGCCGCATGGTCAGCGGATAGAGTTGTTCCAGCAGCGCGTCGCTGAACTCGGCGTAATCGTCGTCGAGTCGCCGTTGCAGGCGCGCCGCGAGCAAGGCGAAACCTTCCAGCAAACGTTCGACATGCGGGTCCGGGCATTCGCCGGGAGACAGCTCCAGGCGTCTGGCAACCTTGGGGTAGCGTTCGGCGAAAATGCTCCCGGCATGGCGCAGCCAGGTCAGTTCTCGCTGGTAGTAATCGAGCAGTTGCGGGTCAATCGAGTCGCTCATGGCGCACCTCAAGGCCATCGACGGCGTTCTCGATGACGAATGCGACAGGCCAATGCTGCTTGCCGCTGCGTAGCTCACCTTGCAGCCTGATACTGAGCTGCTGCGGATTTTCGGGGACCGGCGTGACGTCGATCGCGTCGAGTCGCAGACGTGGTTCGAAGGCGTCGATGGCTTCGCGAATCTGTCGCATCAGTTGACGGCGGTCATCGCTGCGCTGTTGCTGCAATGCAGTCCAGTCAGCGATGCCGTAGTCAATAACGCTGGGTGGCGTGGTCAGCGGGCGCTGGCCACGACGGGTGTTGAACAACCGCAGCAACTCGATACGGACTGACTCCAACAGTGCCTGGCGATCGAACGCCTGCAAGGTATCCGCCTCGCTGGCGGAAAGGCGTTCGAACAGCGGCGGCAGCATGCCGGTGCCGGTCATGGTCGGGGTACTCCGTCAGCCCTTGATCAGCTTGTTCGCGGCCATGTCCCAGGTCGAAGCGGCCGTGCCTTCCTTGGTGCCATCGTCTTTCTGGGCGGTCAGTTCCCACTTGATCTTGGTGAAGTTCAGCGAGAGGGTTTCCACCGGTTTGCCGCCCGTGCCCCCGCTGACGCTGACGTTGGACAGCACCACGTTGTTCAGGGTGTAGATGATGAAGGGCATCAACTGGCCGCTGCCTTCGGCCGCGTTGCGTCCGATGGTGATCTTGGCTTCCGGGATCGGTTTGCCGGCGCAGCAGTACTCGTTGAGAGAGGGGGTCGAGCTGTCGACGAACTTGGTCAGCGTGAACTCGCCGATGTGCGGCTTGCCGGAGGTGCGCTCCGAGTTGCTGACGTCGTTGGTCACCTGCATCGCGACGTTGTGGCTGTAGGACATGACTTCGATCTTGTCCTTGTAACCTTCGAGCAGGCTGTCGCCTTTGATGTCGCCGCCGAGGTCGAGAATGATTGCATCCATCGCATGAAAGCGGGACGCCGCGAGCACATAAGGCAGCATGGCCGAGATCCGCGCGTTGGCATTCGCCTCGTTGGTGTTGTAGACCTTGGACTTGTTGGTGGTCTGGCCACCGAAGAACACCGCCACGTCGCTGTTTTTCTTGTGGCACAAGGCGATGAAACCGAGGTCGTTGAGCTCTTTTTCACGACGGTCGGTGATTGCCACTTCGGTCGGACATTTGAGCGACAGATCGCCGGAGGTGGTGCGGAATGTGTGGGCGGGCAGTCCTTCGACGGCGCCACCGCCTTCGGCACCGCGAATCGCCGCACACCAACCGTACTTGGCGAAGGCCTCGGTGATGCGTTGCGACAGGGCCCAGGCCGCATTGCCCCAGAGGTATTTGCTGTGGTCACTGCCGTTGACGTCTTCAACGTAGTTGATGCCTTCTACCGGCTTGGTTTCCGGGCCATAAGGCAGGCGCAGCAGGAAGTGCGGCAGCACCAGCGAGACGTAGCGCGAGTCTTCGCTTTCACGGAAGGAGCGCCACTTGATCAGCTCCTGGCTCTCGAAGACTTTCGACAGGTCACGCGGTACCGCGAGCTCGGTGAAGCTGTTCATGTCGAACAGTCGCGGGCTGGCAGCGGCAATGAACGGGGCATGGGCGGCAGCGGCGACGTTCGAGAGTTTCTCCAGCAGGCCGATGTCCTGCGGATGCCGGCCGAAGGTGTAGTCACCGACCAGCAGGCTGAACGGGTGACCGCCGAAGGTCCCGTATTCTTCTTCGTAGATCTTTTTGAACAGCGCGCTCTGGTCGAACTCGACGGCTTTTTCCAGATCGTTCTGCAGTTCTTTCTGGGTCACGTTGAGCAGGCGCAGTTTCAGCCGGGAACTGGTTTCGGTGTTCTGCACCAGCAGGTGCAGGCCGCGCCAGGACGCTTCGAGTTTTTGCAGGTCCGGATGGTGCAGGACTTCGTTGAGCTGGGCGCTGATCAGCTCGTCGATCCGGCTGATGCGGTCGTTGATCATCGCCACGGTGTCCTTGTCGACAGCCATGCCTTTATCAAGAACCTGGGTGGCGAACTCCGCGAGCATGTCGCGGGCGTAATCCTTCTGGCTTTCGTCGTGGGCCATTCGCCCTTCGGCGATGATTCGGTCGAGCAGAGACAAGGTCTCGTTCACATTCTMGCTGGCTTGGGCCTGGGCGCTGGATGAGGCGGGCATGGCAATTTCTCCCTAAGTGAATGGACGATCAGGCTTGAGCTTCTGGCGCCGCGTCGGCATCGCCGGCAGGTGCGGAAGGCTGCGCTTCAGGCTGCGCTTCAGGCTGCGCTTCAGGCCGGGCCGACTTGATCTCTTGCAGGCCTTCGGTGTTGGCGATGACATCGCGCAGCAGCTTGTCCAGGTCATCGTTGCCATCGAGCTTGGTCAGCAGGTCGCGCAGACGCTGACGCGCTTCGAACAGGCGCCGCAACGGTGTCACTTGCTCGACCACCTTGACCGGGTCGAAGTCATCGATATGACCGAACTTGAGCTCGATGTTGAGCTTGCTGTCATCGCCGGTGAGGGTGTTGTTGACCTGCAAGGTGGCGCGCGGGGCGATCGAGGCGAGCACTTCGTTGAAGTTGTCGCGATCGATCTCGGTGAAGCGCCGTTCATTCAGTTTTGGGAGGGGGTCCAGCGGTTTGCCAGAAAGGTCGGCAAGAATGCCGACCACCAGAGGCAATTCTTTCTTCTCGATGGCGTTACCTATTTCGACGTCATAGGTGATTTGCACACGGGGCGGGCGGACCCTGTCGAGCTTGTGCTGAGTACTTTCTGCCATGGTGGCGGACTCCGTTGCATTGAGGGGGAGCAATGCTTCGGGAGACCCGCTCATCGCATTCCCTTGCTGAACCGTAGGTTAGAAAGGGAGGCAGTGGGACCTGTCATTCCCTTGACGAACCTTCCACATTCGTCGTGCTGACCGAACTATCCAAGACGCTAGAACAGGTCTATAAAAAAGCAAACAAAAACAATTTTTGACCGTCATGAGAAAAGGAAAATTCATTGTGCGCGCCGGTTTTTTTATTTCTCTCTCGTTCCTGTTACTCGCGGGCTGTTCGTTGTTCGGGCCGCGAGTCGATCTCGATAGCCTGACGCTGGACGTCGCCGCCCATGCCAATGACGACACGCCGATTGCCGTGGATTTCGTCGCGGTGAATGATCCGGACCTGCTCAAACAGCTGTCGGCACTGACTGCTCGGCAATGGTTCAGCGAGCGCGAGCAGTTTCAACGCGACTACCGGCAACTGATGACCGTCTGGGGACTGGAGCTGGTTCCGGGGCAGTTTATCGATCAACAACCCTTCCCTCTGGGCGGCAAGCGGGCCGCTGGACTTTTGATCTTCGCGAGCTATAACACACCCGGAGCGCACCGACTTCGACTGGACGATCAGAGCAAGGCCTGGCTGAAGTTCGACAGTCGCGAGATGACACTGGTCAGCGACGCTGCGCACTGATTTGCACTGATCGCCAGGCCGCTGGCACGCGCGGCACCATTCGACATCGAAGGGAATCGTATGAGTTTGCTACCTGATGCGGTTTGCTGGCACGAGGGCATGCAATTGCTGCCCCAGCATTTTCAGTTGCAAGGGCTGCGCGCCGAAGCGTTGGTCGCGCATTTTGCCAAGGCCTGCAACCCCTGGTTCTGGGGTGTCACCCATCTCGACATCGACCCCTCGGCACTCAGTGCCGGGCACGTTCGCTTGCTCGCCTTGCAGGCGACGTTGCCGGATGGTTTGCCGATCAATGTGCAGGCCGGTGTCGGGCCGATGCTGGAGCTTGATGTCAGCGAAGCGGTCAATGCAACGGACAATGCCACTGTGACCGTGTACCTGGCAGTCAGCCCGTTGTGGCGTGCCGGGCAATTACTGCCGCTCACCGGACGCTTGCAATCGGTAATCGGCGATGCCTTGCCAGACCTCACCAGCGGTCAATACCCCGAATCGATTACGGTGTGGCGGCCCAATCCGCGTTTATGCACGCAACTGAACAAGGCCGATTCGATCTGTGTACCGCTGGTGCGTATTCGCAAGGAAGGCGGCGGCTTTTTGCAGTTGCCCTACACCGCGCCGACGCCGTGTCTGTTGCCCGAGTCGGTGTTGGGTCGTCGGGTCGCCGGTGTGTGCGCCCGGGCACGAGAGAAATGCATGTTTCTGGCCGGTCGCTTGCGCCAGGCGCAGCAAGCTGGCAATCAGGATGACGCTGCGGAAATTCGTCGCCAATTGACCGCACTCTGGGCGCGTCTGCCGGAAGTCGAGGGTTTGTTGAGCAGTCGGCTGGCGACGCCTCAGGCGTTGTATGGTCTGCTGCTGGGGCTGGCCGGTGCCTGGTCGGCGCTTGATCCGCTGGCAGGGGTGCCGGCCTTCGCCGCGCTGGATTTTCTCGAGTTGCAGCGCGGCTACGAGAGCGTACTCGACTGGCTGGACAAGACCCTCGAATTGATTCGCGCCGGCTATCGCAGCCTGCCGTTCGAACGCCATGAACATACCTTCTCGATCCAGTTGCCCGACGATCAGCCAAGCCAGCGGCTGGTGATTGGCTTGCGCATGCCCAACGGCGCAAGCGAGCAATCTGCGAGCGAGTGGTTGAGCCGCGCGATCATCGCCTCTGCGCCGCACATTGCCTTGCTCGGTCGACAACGCATGCGCGGCCTGGCGCATGAGGCCATGAGTCGCAACGAGCAGGTGGCCTACAGCGTGGGCGAAGATACCCGGTTGTTTGTGGTCACCGCCCAGGGGCAATGGTTCGACGGGCAACTGCCGTTGCAGATTGTCGCGCCAGCCTCGCAATTGGCGAGTAGCCCGTGGCAAGTGGTGCTGTTTGTCGCTCAGGCCAATGAAAACGCTTGATCAGGGAAGGGGAATCCAATGCCAGAAGGGAACGTCGGCGGCGGTGCGCGAGGCCTCCACGAAGCGCCGCTGAGCAGCGCTTTTCGCCAGGCCTGGCAAGAGTGGTCGCAGGCCTGGAACGAACAATTCAAAGACAGTGACGATGCGGTGTTGGTCGAGGCCGTCGTCGAGTTTTCCACGCAGATTACCCAGCGCTTGTGGCGAACGGCATTCGCCAAAGTCGGTGATGCCGCCACCGAACAGGTGACCGCCGTGGTGTATGCGTTTGTCGCGCTGATCGACGAGACCCTGTTGTTTACCGCCTGGCCGGGTCAGCTTGGCTGGCAGGACAAACCGCTGGAGTCGCGGATGTACGCCAGCCGTCAGGCGGGCGAACGGCTGCCACTGGCGATCAAGACCTTGCTCGACGACCAGGTGCCGGCCACCCGGGATCTGGCCAATGTCTATCTGCAATGCCTGGTGCTGGGTTTTGAAGGCCGTCTGCGAGGCGAGCAGAACCAGCTCCAACATGAGAAGTGGCGGTTGGCGTTGTTCGCGTTTGCCTGGCAACACGAACCTGATTACGCCGATGTCAGCGCCCGGCTGGAGCAGCCTTCGGCGGTAATTCCCGTGCAGTTGCCCCTGCGTCTGTCGCTACCCGACGGCTTTCGTCTGGCGCTGGCGATCCTCGGCGTCGTGCTGTTGATGACCGGGGTGGGGCAGATGTTCTGGCGCGACATCCGTCAGGAGCTTGAGCCGGTCATGCACCTTTCCGAAACAGCGGCGACCTCGGAGCAAGACTCATGAGTACCCTGGGGATTGTCGCAACCATCGTGGCGGTGCTGTTGTTGCTGGCGGTGTTGCTGGTGGCGGTGTGGTGGCTGCGCACCCAGAGCGGCGCCGCGATTCGCAGTTTCTATCTGTCGGTCCGGCACATGGAGCAGGAGCAGGGCACGCAGGATCGCTATCAGATTCCGTGGCTGCTGATGCTCGGCAACGAAACCCAGGGCACTCAATTGTGCGCCCAATGGCGCTTGCAACCCACCGACAAACCGGCCTGGTTCGGGCGCTGGTGGTCGGACCCCGAAGGCGCAGTGCTGGTGGTGCCACAGGCGTTGTTTTTGCCTGATGAAGGCTTGAACCCGCAACGAGGCGGCTGGTGGCGTCTGTTGGGGTTGATCGTGCGCCTGCGCAGCAAGCGACCGCTGGATGCGGTGATCTGGACCGTGCCGGCCAGTCAACTGGGCGATCCGGAGCAGGCCGCCAGCCTCGGTCTGGCGGCACGGCGGCGCTTCATCGATCTGCTGCAGCGGTTCGGTCTGAGCCTGCCGGTGTATGTGGTCATCACGGGCATGGAGGAAGTGCCGGGCTTTCAGGCATTGATTGCTGCATTGCCGGTCGAGGCGCAGGAACGTGCGTTGGGCTGGTCGTCGCCGTATTCGCCAGAGGCGGTCTGGCAATCGCAATGGAGTGATCAGGCGCTGGATCAGGTGAGTCGGGCATTGTCGGAATCGATTATCGAAATCGGCGCCTTGTCCGGGCATTTGAGCAGCGAGTTGTTTGCCTTGCCGGACCGTTTCGAAGCGCTGCGGCGCACACTGCAAACCCTGCTTGAACCGGTTTTCCAGGGCAACGCACAAGGCGAGGCACCACGTTTTCGCGGGATTTACTTCACCGCCAATCAAGCGCCGGAGAGTACTCGGGAGAGCTTCTCGGCCTATGACACGGTGTTGCAGCAGAGCGCGTTTGCCCGGCAGTTGTGGCAGCGCCGGATTGTCGCCGAACGTGGCGTGGCTCAGGTCGTACCGCGGATTTTGCGCCTGCGCCAACGCTGGCAACGGGTGACCGGCGTGGTGGCGCTGGTGGTCGGCCTGGTCTGGGCGATCGGTATGGTTTGGGTCTGGCACGACTCGGTCAAGGATGCCCATGAGTTGTCACGCTTGCTGCAAGGTGCGCAGAAAAATTATGTCGCGGTCACGGACGAAAGCCATCGACTGGAACCGACGCGACGTAACGTCGAAAGTTTCTGGCGGGTACTGGAACGAGCCCCGCGCTGGACGTTCAGTTCGGTGGTCTTTCCCACCTCCTGGTTTTCCTCGCTGGATGCGCAGCTGGAAGACGAGTTGCGGCTCACTGCCCAGCGGCAGTTACTGGTGCCGCTGCAAGAGTTGCTGGTGTCGGACCTGGCGCAGCTCAAGGCGATCCGCAATACCGAGCGTCGAGTGAACGTGGAAAGCGAAGACCCGGCGCAATGGCAGAACTACGTCAAGGCCAAGGAACTGGTCGAGCGCGCGGTGCGTCTCGAACAACAGAACCAGTGGTTCAATCAGGCGTTGAACAATCCCCGGAGCCCGCTCGATGACCTGGTGCTGTTGAGCAATAACGCCTTGTCGCTGAACCTCAATGTCGGCACGTTGCGTCGCTCGGCCTTCTATAACCGGGTACTGCTCAATTCCGACACCAGCGGGTTGAAAGCGCTGGACCTGAGCACGGAACGCTCGACCATCTCGACGAATTTTGAAGGCCTGATGGAGCGCTGGCTGGRCCAGTACTTCCTGGCTGACAACTTCGTGCGTCAGGCCGGCTATCTCAAGCTGCACCTGGAGCGGCTGGAGTCCGGCAGTGGCAATTCACTCAGCGAGCTCGAGGACTTGAGGGCGCTGATTGACGACCTGCAAGCGTTGATTGGCTTGACCAACTCGGCGTGGGGACGAGGCAAGGGCCAGGACCTGGTGCCGGGCTACCGCGAGCTGATGGATAAAGTCCGCCAAAGCGCCTTGCTCGGGCCGCAACTGGAGCAACAACTGGACATGCAGGCGTCGAAGTTGCAGCAGAGCTTTCGTGATCAATGGATTGCCCAGGCCGGCTCGCGTGGCAATTTGCTGGTTCAGCAAGGCAGCGGACAACTGGCGTTGCAAGAGCATGTCAGCCAGCTGGACAACGCCGTGCAGGCCTTGTTCAAACGCGATTTCGTGGCCATCGCACTGCGTCAGGACGATTCCAGCCTCAGTGCTTCACAGGGGCAGAGCGCCGACAGCGATGGTCTCAACAGCGCATTGAATTACTTCGCCAGTTACAAAAGTTACGTCAGCGAAGAGTTGCCACGTATCCCGCCAGCCTATCGGGGCGCGCTGCTTCAGGCGGCGGAAGGGGCGGCGGCCAAGGCGATGTGGTTCAGCCTGGAGGAGCAGGGCGGCCAGGTGCAGCAAGGCACAGGGTTCAATGTGCAGGCCTCGCAGGCGGTGGCGTTGCAAAAAGCCTTTGTCGAGTTGCGCCGCAGTGACCTGGCCACCCGTTTGCAGAACGCACTCAACCGCCGCGCGTTGGCCGAGGTCGCCAATGGCCTGAACGAAATAATCGCCCAGCCGCTGTTCAGCGAAAGGACCAGTATTGCGCGCTGGGATGGTTCGAAAAACCTCGGCTTGCAGCTGTACGGTGCCAGTGATGTGCAGGACCTGAAGCTGAGCCTCAAACAGCAGTTCAACACCATGTTGGGTATTGCCGAACAACGTACGTCGGCGCTGGAGTGGCTGAAGGTCCAGCAGCAGAATCTGTCGGGACTGGATTACGAGCGGGTTGTGCAGTTCAGTGCCTTGAATGATGAACTGCTCAAGTACAAGGAGCAGAATCCTGCCAGTTCTGCGGCACAGATCGAACAGTTGGTGAGCCGGGACTTTATCGACATGGATGCCGGGTCCTGCGCACAAATCCTGCAAACCGCCAACCTTTCCGGTGGCCGTGGGACGCTTGCCCTGAGGGCTCAGGAACTGCAGCAAACCGCCATGCAGCGCTGCCAGTCGCTGCAACAGCAACAGGCTTCGGCGGCATGGAACGACCTGGCCAACTATTTCAATCAGTACCTGGCCGAGCGTTTTCCATTCTCCAATGGCACGCAGGTGACCGATGCCGACCCGGCGCGGGTCCAGCATTTGCTGGAGTTGATCGACAAGCGCCTGCCCGTGGCGCAAGCCGGTTTGCAGCTCAGCCGGACACCGGAACGGTTGGCCGCCGAGGACTTTCTCAACCGCTTGAAGCAGGCCAGCACCTGGCTCGGGCCGCTGTTTGTGCGAGATAAAAGCGGCATTCTCGGGGTGGAGATGGACGTGCGCTGGCGCACTGATCGCGAGGAAGAGCACGGCGCCGATCAGGTCATTGCCTGGGGCTTGAATGCCGGCAATCAACAGATCAGCTACCCCGGCGAGGCCCAGCAGAACCTGCGCTGGATGGTCGGCCAACCCGTCAGGTTGACGTTGCGCTGGGCCAGGAATGGTCCCCAGCGGCCGGTCAGCGACCCGTTGCAACCGAACCTGGTGATCCGGGATCTGGAGGCTGGCTGGGAGTACGGTGGCCCTTGGTCGCTGCTGCGGCTGATGCGTTCGCACCAGTCGAATCAGCGCCAGCCGAGCATGGACTACACGGAGTTTCCACTGACCTTGCGCTTGCCGGTCGCCGCGAGCACCAGCATTGAGGAGCCGACACAGATGTTCATGCGCCTGTCATGGATGACTCAGGGATCAAAACTGCCGTTGTCCATTCAACCATTGCCGACCCGTGCGCCGCGTTCACCCTTTGTCTCGACGGGTTCGACGGCGGCCATCGTGACGAACGAGGAGGGCTTGTGAGTCTGCCGTCACTATCATTGTCATCGCCGCTGCCGGAATTGATCGCACAGCTGCTCGAGCCGATCAGCGATGAAGCGCCCTGTGGCGAGGACCTGCGCTATGAGCCTGAGTTCGATCAGTTGCGTGAGTTGCGCCGCGAGGACGATACCAGTTTGCCGACAGGGGTCTGGCAGTCGTCGATCAAGCGTGCCCAATGGCCGGAACTGGCAAAGCTCGCCAGCCGCTTGCTGCTGGAGCGCAGCAAGGACTTGATGCTCAGTGCCTGGCTCGGCGAGGCCTGGTTGCATCTGGACGGCCTGGAAGGGTTGCCGGGCAGCCTGGCGCTGGTGGCGGGGTTATGCGAGCGCTACCCCGAGCAACTTCACCCTCAGGCCGAGGAGGGCGATCAGTCGTGGCGGGTGATTCCTCTCGAATGGCTGGCGCGACGCTACAGCGAAATCCTGCTCACCCGGGTGCCGCTGTTCGACACGCGCACCAGCGAATTTGCGGATTTCTGCCTGGATGACTGGCGGCGCTTGCAAGTGCAGCAGGTGATGGTCAATGACACCAAGGCTGCAAAAACCTCAGCTGAAGCTGCGCGCAACGAGCAGAAAAAACTCACCGAACAGATTCGCGCGACACCGCTGTCCTTCTGGTTGCGCAGCCAAGGCAGCCTGTTGCTGAGCTTGCAGCATCTGCAACGGCTGGAGGACTGGAGTGATGCCTACCTGGGCAATCAGGCGCCAGGCTACAAATCATTGCGGGGCATCATCGAGGCGCTGTTGACGCTCGTTCAGGAGTTCATCGCCATGCATCCACGTCAACCCACCCAGGCCCCGGTCGAGCCGCCGCAGGTCCGGGCGCCCCAAAACACTCCGGAGCCAGAACCCGCGCCAGCTCAACAGGCACTGCGTGAACCGGCGAGTCGCGAAGAGGCTTATCGGCAGTTGTTGCTGATTGCCGAGTACCTGGCGCGAACCGAGCCCCACAGTCCGGTGCCTTACTTGATCAGGCGTGGCGTGGAGTGGGGCAATAAACCGCTGAGTGAACTGTTGGGCGAGTTGATATCGGCTGACGCGGAGTCGCGCCGACTCTGGACGTTATTGGGTGTGCTCTAAACATCGCAGCGCCTCTCAGAGCGGCTTGGGCAACTTGATGGGCGTCAACACCGGACGATCGGAGAAAAACGCCATCAGGTTCTGCCCGACCAGTTCAACGGTTCCCTTGGTCGCTTCCGGCGACAGGCCGGCCACATGCGGCGTGAGGACCACATTGCTCAATGCCTTGAGCGCATCCGGCACCTGAGGCTCTTCATCAAATACATCGAGCGCGGCACCGGCGATCCGCCGTTGCTCGAGCGCGCTGATCAGGTCGCTGGTAGCAACCACGCTGGCGCGGGCAATGTTGACGATAAAACCCTGGGGACCCAAGGCATCCAGCACCTGCTTGTTGACCAGGTGCTGCGTGCCGATGTCGCCGGGCGTGCAAACGATCAGAAAGTCGGAGGCCCGGGCCAGTTCGGTGGGCGTCGAGCAAAAGTCGTAGGGGACGTCGCTGAGCAACTGGCGGCTGTGGTAACTCACCGTCATGTCGAAGCCATTGGCGGCACGTTTGGCGATGGCCATGCCGACGGCGCCCAGCCCCAGAACACCCAGGCGCTTGCCGGCCAGTGACGGGCGCATGATCTTCGGCCATTCACCGCGGCGCACCGCCGCGTCGCACCGAGGGATGTCACGCACCAGCGACAGCAACAAGGCCATCGCATGATCGGCCACCGACGAGGCGTTGACGCCAGCGCCATTGGTGACGGTTATGCCCCGATCGCTGGCGGCTTGCAGATCGACCTGCTCGTATCCGGCACCGATCACGCAGATGATTTTCAGGTTCGCCAGCGCGGCGATTTCGTCGGCATACAGCCCCAGCGGGCCGCGCGTCAGCACGGCATCGATCTGCCCGCGGTGACTGGCGATGGCCTGGGCACGCTCGGCGGGGGTGGGGGCGAGAATCAGGTGGAAGCCTTGATGTTCGAGAATCGGCAGGTAGTCGTTAATGGTTTCAACCAGTACCAGTACGGTTGCAGGCATGCTGGGCTCCTGTAGGCACGGAATGTCGGGGCTCGAATGTCGCGTCAGGTTGCTGACTCCGGATCGGTTTGGCAATCACCAAAAGTCGCAGAACTCAGTGTAGGAGCTGAGGAAAGTAATGAAAGCGAGATCAAAAGATCGCCCGAATGCGGCCCGAGCCTTCGGACGATCTTTTCAGCGCGTCAGAACCTGGCGTCTATTGAGTGCACTCAGCTCACTATTAAACGCCCCCCTATAAAGCAGTTTCTTCGGATTGCTCGCGTTCAGCCGGCGGATTGTGTGGGCTGTGGCGCGCAAAGCCATTCCCGAGTATCTGATCCGCACAACCATTCCTCAGCTAAGTCTTTGCTTCTGCTGATTAATCCCGGACAATCGCGCCCCTGTTTCGGCCAGGGCGCTGCCTGTCAGCCTTTTCTGACTCGTCCTGACCGAGTGGCAAGTGACCGGAATGCGGAGATCTGACCGGATGAATGATCAGGCCAATAGCGTTGATGAACGCTATGAAGCGGCGGCACCAGCGAGCCTCAGCAGCTGGAATCGCCATGACACTACCTGGATGCTGGGCCTGTTTGGCACGGCGATTGGTGCGGGTACCCTGTTTTTGCCGATCAATGCAGGCCTTGGCGGTTTCTGGCCGCTGTTGATCCTGGCGTTGCTGGCGTTCCCCATGACCTTTTTTGCACACCGTGGCCTGACCCGCTTCGTGTTGTCCGGTCGCGCAGGGGCAGACATCACCGAAGTCGTCGAAGAGCATTTCGGGATCAAGGCCGGCGCCCTGATCACCTTGCTGTACTTCTTCGCGATCTTCCCGATCCTGCTGATCTACAGCGTTGCGCTGACCAACACCGTGGGCAGTTTCCTCGAGCACCAGTTGCACATCATGCCGCCGCCACGGGCGATTCTGTCGTTCGTGCTGATCCTCGGTTTGCTGGCCGTGGTGCGCTGCGGCGAGCAGATGATCGTCAAGGCCATGAGCCTGATGGTGTACCCGTTCATCGTTGCGTTGCTGTTTCTGGCAGTGTTTTTGATCCCGCACTGGAACGGCGGCATTCTCGCCACCGCGAGCACCTTGCCCGCGCCTTCGGCGTTGCTGCACACGCTGTGGCTGGCGATTCCGGTGATGGTGTTCTCGTTCAACCACTCGCCGATCATCTCGGCCTTTGCGGTGGACCAGAAGCGTCGTTATGGCGTGCACGCCGAAGAGCGCAGCTCGCAAATCCTCTCCCGCGCTCACACCCTGATGGTGGTGATGGTGCTGTTCTTCGTCTTCAGTTGCGTGCTGACCCTGTCGCCCGCACAACTGGCCGAGGCCAAGGCGCAGAACCTGTCGATCCTGTCGTACCTGGCCAACCATTTCAGCAACCCGACGATCGCGTTCGCCGCGCCGTTGATTGCGTTCGTGGCGATTTCCAAGTCATTCCTGGGCCACTACATCGGCGCCAGCGAAGGCCTCAAGGGGCTGATCGTCAAGAGCGGTCGTCGTCCGGCACCGAAGACCCTGGACCGTATGACCGCAGCGTTCATGCTGGTGATCTGCTGGATCGTCGCCACACTGAACCCGAGCATCCTGGGGATGATCGAGACCCTCGGTGGCCCGGTCATCGCAGCGATTCTGTTCCTGATGCCGATGTACGCGATCCGCAAGGTGCCGGCCATGGCGCGTTATCGCGGCCAAGCCTCCAACGTCTTCGTGACATTGGTGGGCCTGGTGGCGATTTCGGCGTTGATCTATTCGCTGAGCGCCTGATTCAGTGAGGCAACGGCCGCTGCGCTTTATACGCGCAGCGGCCGTTTTTTTTGCTCGGTCGAAAAGCTCGACGCGACCCTCTGTGCGGGTTATCGGGGGCAAACTGATCCAGCTCACGTGCCATTGCGGATTAGAGGCTACGCTTGTGCCTGCAAAGCAGTGTGATCGATGTCCTGTTTTGTGCCGTTGTCGATCTGGCCGACTTGAAATTGATTGTCTGGAGACACCTGATTGCCGACTGATCCGCTGATAACTTCATCCCAAATCACACCGGAGTGTCCGAATCGCTGGCAGGACCTGTTGGCCGGGCTGTCGATTGCCGGTTTGTTGCTGCCAGAGGCTGTCGCTTACTCCAGTATTGCCGCCCTGGCGCCGCAGGCCGGGGTGATTGCGCTGTTCGCCGGGTTACTCTGCTATGGACTGTTTGGCACCAGCCGGTTTGCTATCGTTTCCGCAACCTCTTCGTCAGCCGCCGTGCTGGCGGCCGCCACCGCGACACTGGCCAATGGCGACCCGCAATTGCGCGCAAGCCTGGCCATCGGTCTGGTACTGGTGACCGGCGCGTTCTTTTTACTGGCTGGATTGTTCAAGCTTGGCAAGGTGACGTCGTTCATCGCCAAGCCGGTATTACGCGGCTTTGCCTTTGGCCTGGCGCTGAYGATCATCCTTAAACAGCTCGCCAGCGTAGTCGGCGTGCACCTGAGCAACGGCAATCCGATTCGTTTTTTGCCGGAGTTGCTGGAGCAACTGCCTCAGTGGAACTGGGTCGCCGCCGGCGTGGCGGCAGTGGCGCTGGCCTTGTTGTGGTTATTCGGGCGGCTCCGGCGCTTGCCGGGTGGCTTGCTGGTGGTGGTGATCGGCATCGCGGCGGGGCAATGGCTGAACCTGCCGGCCTACGGGGTCCGGATGATCGGGGTTATCGACCTTGGCCTTGAGGTACCGAAGCTGCCGGTGCTGCCCTTTGCCGACTGGTTACGCCTGGGGGAACTGGGCTTTGCCATGGTGATGATCCTGTATGCGGAGTCCTACGGCTCGATCAGCTCGTTTGCACTCAAGCACGGTGATCGGGTGTCCTCGAACCGGGATTTGCTGGCGCTGGGGGCGTCGAACCTGCTATCCGGGTTGTTTCACGGGATGCCGGCAGGGGCAGGCTATTCCGCAACTTCCGCGAATGAGGCCGCCGGTGCGACGTCGCGATTTTCCGGGGGCGTGGCAGCGCTGGTGGTGCTGATCATTGTCCTGACGGTGTTGCCTTATATCGCCTTGACCCCTGAGCCGATACTGGCCGCGATCGTCATGCACGCGCTGGGCCGTGGCTTGAGCCTGCAACCGTTGGGGCGCTATTTTGTCTGGCGACGTGATCGCCTGCTGGTGATCTGCGCCGTGGCGGCCGTGTTGGTGTTGGGGGTRCTGGACGGTTTGCTGGTGGCGGTGGCGATCAGTGTGCTGCTGATGCTCAAGCAGATGTCGGCGGCGGATATCCAGGTTCTCGGGCACATCGGCACCGGGCACGATTTCGTCGACGTGCAACGTCATCCCTTGGCCAAGGCCGTGCCAGGGATGCTGATTGTCCGACCGGGCGAAGCGCTGTTTTTTGCTAACGCGGAGCGAATTCTTGGCGGTGCCTTGCACTTGATTCGGCACTCTGAAACGCCGATTCATACGGTGATTCTCAGCCTGGAAGAGTCACCGAACCTGGACGGCACCAGCATTGAGGCGTTGCAGGAGTTTTTCTTGCGGGTACACAACGAAGGCAAGCGCCTGGTGCTGGCGCGTCTTAAGCTCGAGGCGCAAGCGGCACTCTCGGTGCTACCGGAAGTCAAGCGTTTGCGGGTCACTCTCTGTGACTTGAGCGTCGACGGGGCGGTGCAGGAGGCGCTTAAAGGCTAAGGGCAAAAACCTTCGGGCATAAAAAAAACGCCGCGCACCTTACGATGCGCGGCGTTTTTTTGTGGCGAGGGAGCAAGCTCTCTCGCCACAGGCGTTAGGCTTGAACGACCGGGATGTTGGCGTTCGCTGCAGCTTCACGGAACTCGGCGATCTGGTCGAAACTCAGGTAGCGATAGACATCGCTGGCCATSGTGTCGATTTCTTTCGCGTAGGCCATGTACTCCTCGACGGTCGGCAGGCGACCCAGGATCGAAGCAACCGACGCCAGCTCGGCCGAAGCCAGGTAGACGTTGGCGCCATCGCCCAGACGGTTCGGGAAGTTACGGGTCGAGGTCGACACTACGGTGGAGTTCGGTTCAACGCGAGCCTGGTTACCCATGCACAGCGAGCAGCCCGGCATTTCCATGCGCGCGCCAGCCTTGCCGTAGATGCCGTAGTAGCCTTCTTCGGTCAGTTGGTGAGCGTCCATCTTGGTCGGCGGCGACAGCCACAGACGGGTTGGCAGCTGACCCTTGACCTGATCCAGCAGTTTACCGGCAGCGCGGAAGTGACCGATGTTGGTCATGCACGAACCGATGAACACTTCGTCGATCTTCTCGCCAGCAACGCTGGACAGCAGACGGGCGTCGTCCGGATCGTTCGGCGCGCAGAGCACAGGCTCCTTGATGTCGTTCAGGTCGATTTCGATGATTTCAGCGTATTCGGCGTCAGCATCGGCAACCATCAGCTCAGGGTTGGCAATCCAGGCTTCCATCGCTTGAGCACGACGTTCCAGGGTGCGCGCATCGCCGTAGCCTTCGCCGATCATCCAGCGCAGCAGGGTGATGTTGGAGCTCAGGTACTCGGTGATCGACTCTTTCGACAGCTTGATGGTRCACCCGGCAGCCGAACGTTCAGCCGAGGCGTCGGACAGCTCGAAAGCTTGCTCGATGCTCAGGTTGTCCAGGCCTTCGATTTCCAGGATGCGGCCGGAGAAGGCGTTCTTCTTGCCTTTCTTCTCTACGGTCAGCAGGCCAGCCTGGATCGCGTAGTAAGGAATGGCGTGAACCAGGTCACGCAGGGTGACGCCCGGTTGCATTTTGCCTTTGAAGCGCACCAGGATCGATTCCGGCATGTCCAGTGGCATCACGCCAGTGGCTGCGGCGAACGCGACCAGACCGGAACCGGCCGGGAACGAGATACCCATCGGGAAACGGGTGTGCGAGTCACCGCCGGTGCCGACGGTGTCCGGCAGCAGCATGCGGTTCAGCCAGCTGTGGATGATGCCGTCGCCCGGACGCAGGGAAACGCCGCCGCGGGTCATGATGAAGTCTGGCAGGGTGTGGTGAGTGGTGACGTCGATCGGCTTTGGATAGGCCGCGGTGTGGCAGAAGGACTGCATCACCAGATCGGTCGAGAAGCCCAGGCACGCCAGGTCTTTCAGTTCGTCACGGGTCATCGGGCCAGTGGTGTCCTGGGAACCGACGGTGGTCATTTTCGGTTCGCAGTAGGTACCTGGACGAACGCCGGCTACGCCGCACGCCTTGCCGACCATTTTTTGCGCCAGGGTGAAACCCTTGGTGCTTTCAGCCGGAGCTTCCGGTTTCTTGAACAGGTCGGACGGTGGCAGGCCCAGTTCGGCACGCGCCTTCTCGGTCAGGCCACGGCCGATGATCAGCGGGATACGACCGCCAGCACGGACTTCGTCGAGCAGGACCGGGGTCTTCATTTCGAAGGTGGTCAGGACTTCATCAGTGCCGTGTTTGCAGACTTTACCAGCATGAGGGTACAGGTCGATCACGTCGCCCATGTTCATGTTGGTGACGTCGAATTCGATTGGCAGTGCGCCGGCATCTTCCATGGTGTTGTAGAAGATCGGAGCGATTTTGCTGCCGAAGCAGAAACCGCCAGCGCGCTTGTTCGGCACGTAAGGAACGTCGTCGCCGAAGAACCACAGCACCGAGTTGGTTGCCGATTTACGCGAAGAACCGGTACCCACGACGTCGCCGACGTAGGCGATCGGGAAACCTTCGCCGCGCATGGTTTCGATCTGCTTCATCGGACCGGTGACGCCTTGCTCGTCCGGCACGATACCGTCACGGGCCATTTTCAGCATGGCAAGGGCGTGCAGCGGGATGTCTGGACGCGACCAGGCATCAGGAGCAGGGGACAGGTCGTCGGTGTTGGTTTCGCCGGTGACCTTGAACACGCGCAGGCTGATCTTGTCGGCCAGCACCGGGCGGTTCTTGAACCACTCGCCGTCAGCCCAGGATTGCAGTACGCCCTGAGCGTGGACGTTGCCGTTCTTGGCTTTTTCCGCGACGTCGTGGAAAGCATCGAACATCAGCAGGGTGTGCTTGAGTTGCGCAGCAGCGACGGCGGCCAGTTCGGCGGAGTCGAGCAGGTCAACCAGGGTCACGATGTTGTAGCCGCCTTGCATGGTGCCAAGCAGTTCAACAGCGCGCTTTTTGTCGATCAGGGGGGAAGTGGCTTCGCCTTTGGCCAACGCGGACAGGAAGCCGGCCTTTACATAGGCTGCTTCGTCCACTCCAGGCGGAACGCGATTGGTGATCAGGTCAACGAGGAAAGCTTCTTCGCCAGCAGGAGGATTCTTCAGCAGCTCAACCAGGCCTGCAGTTTGTTCGGCGTTAAGCGRCTGGGGAACGATACCCAGTGCTGCACGCTCTTCGATATGTTTGCGGTAGGCTTCAAGCACAGTTATTACCCTCATCAGTGGTCCCAAATGGGTGTCCGGGACGCTCATCCCGAAATTGCCGTACTCATGCGCTGCGTGGCGTTGTGGGCCGCTTAGCCAGAATTACCGACAATTCCTTACAGAAGCTGCTTTCAAAGTTTTACGCCTGCAGAACGGGGAGCTGATGAGGGTTGGCGTTGGGTTTTTCCCCGCTGGAAAAACCCTTCGCCAACACCGCTCTGAAGGAACGACTGTGCTCGTGACGCTTTGAAAACAGCTTCTAACGGACATTGGCGCCTTAAAAGGCTGGCTGATTCTACGGCAAAAAAAAATTAAAGGTAAGTTAGGCCCTGAACTTTGAGGGGTGATGAATGTTAGACAAAGGGCTAACATGCCGACCTGTTTTGCTTTCTCGCGTTCTGCCTACCTATGCCCAATCAAACCATCAAGACTCCCTGTGTCGGCCTCTGTTCCACTGTTTACGGTGATCTGGTGTGTCGCGGCTGCAAGCGTTTCCACCATGAGGTGATTCACTGGAACGGTTACAACGAGGAAGAAAAGCGCGCGGTCTGGCTGCGTCTTGAGCAGCTGTTGGTGCAAGTGATGGCCGGGAAACTCGAGATTTTCGATCCCTGGCGTCTGCGTGAGCAGCTGGAGCAGCGCAAGATTCGTTTTGTGCCGCATCAGTCGGAATATTGCTGGGCGTACCAGTTGATTGCCCGGGGGGCGCGGGTGATCAACAATCTGGAGGCCTACGGGATGGTGTTGCTGCCGGAGTTCCGCGATTGGAACTTGCCGGAGTTGCGTGATGCCATTGATCGGGAATTCTTCCTGCTGTCGGAAGCGCATTACCAGCGCTATATCGCACCGGGTTTCCTCAAGGATGCATTTGGCGGTTGATCCTGGCGGCCTGAAAGCCGACCCATTTCTCACAGATGTACACAGTCCAAATGTGGGAGCGGGCTTGCTCGCGAAGGCGGCCTGACAGCCGACCTATCTCTCGCAGATGTACACCAATCCATTGTGGGAGTGAGCCTGCTCGCGATGACGGCCTGACAGCCGACCAACCTCTTGCAGGTGTACATATCCATTCCTGCGGTAACGGCCACTTAGGGTTTCGCCCTGACGGCGACTCACTTTTCCAGACGCCGAAAAGTAAGCAAAAGGCTTCGCCCCAAGCGTCCGGCACCTCGCCTAGGCTCGGCGTTCCCTCGCTCCGGCATTCATCAGGGGGCATCGCCTACGGTCTGCTTCGCTACGACCTCCTCTCGATGTGTTCGACTTCGTCGAACGGCGCTGCGCGCCCCCCCCTGATGAACACCTCCACTCGGCCTCCCGAAGGGGCGGGTGGATCAAGATCAACGGCGGCAGGCGAGCTAACGCTCGGCCTGTTGAGTGGTGGGGGGCGGGCGCTGCGCTTTATTGTGTGCCGTAGGCTGCGATCTTTTGATCCTTAGTTGTCGTAACCGAGGTTCGGTGCTAGCCAGCGTTCACTCACGCTCAGCTCCTGGCCTTTGCGAGCGGTGTAGCTTTGCACTTGATCCTTGTCGATTTTGCCGACGGCAAAGTATTGCGCCTGTGGGTGGGCGAAGTACCAGCCGCTGACGGCGGCGGCCGGGAACATCGCGTAGTGTTCGGTGAGGAACACTCCGCTGCGACCGGCGTGCATTTCGCTGGCCTCGGGGTCCAGCAACGAGAACAGCGTGCCTTTCTCGGTGTGGTCCGGGCAGGCCGGATAGCCCGGGGCAGGGCGGATGCCGGTGTATTGCTCTTTGATCAGCGCCTCGTTGTCGAGGGCCTCGTCCTTGGCATAACCCCAGTAGTTTTTACGAACCTGCTGGTGCAGCCATTCGGCACAGGCCTCGGCCAGACGGTCGGCCAGTGCCTTGACCATGATCGAGTTGTAGTCGTCGCCAGCGTCCTGATAGGCCTTGGCGACTTCTTCGGCGCCGATCCCGGCGGTGGTGATGAAACCACCGACATAGTCGGTAATGCCGCTGTCTTTCGGCGCGACGAAGTCGGCCAGGGAGAAGTTCGGCTTGCCGTCGGTCTTGATGATCTGCTGGCGCAGGTGATGCAAGCGGGCCAACGGCTTGCCGTCATCGCCGTAGACTTCCAGGTCATCGTCGTGCACCTGATTGGCCGGCCAGAAGCCGAACACCGCACGGGCGCTGATGAGCTTCTCGTCGATCAGTTTGGCGAGCATTTCCTGAGCGTCGGCGTACAGCGCGGTGGCGGCTTCGCCGACTACTTCGTCCTGGAGGATGCGCGGGAATTTACCGGCCAGGTCCCAGGAGATGAAGAACGGTGTCCAGTCGATGTACTCGGCCAGCACCTTCAAGTCGATGTTGTCCAGCACCTTGGCGCCGGTGAACGTCGGCTTGACCGGTTCGTAAGAACTCCAGTCGAACTGCGGCTTCTTGGCGATCGCCGCCGGGTAGCTCAAGCGTTCGGTGCGGGCGCTGCGGTTAGCCGTGCGCTCGCGGACTTCGATGTATTCCTCGCGGGTTTTCTCGACAAAACCGGCCTTCAGTTCCTTGGACAGCAACTGCGTCGCCACGCCGACCGCGCGAGAAGCGTCGGTGACGTAGACCACCGCGTCGTTGCTGTACTTGGGTTCGATCTTCACCGCCGTGTGAGCCTTGGAGGTGGTCGCGCCACCGATCATCAGCGGCAGATGGAAATCCTGGCGCTGCATCTCGCGAGCCACATGGACCATCTCGTCCAGCGAAGGCGTGATCAAGCCGGACAGGCCGATGATGTCGCACTTCTGCTCCTTGGCCACTTGCAGGATTTTCTCGGCCGGGACCATCACGCCGAGGTCGACGATGTCGTAGCCATTACAGCCGAGCACCACGCCGACGATGTTCTTGCCGATGTCGTGGACGTCGCCCTTGACCGTGGCCATCAGGATCTTGCCCTTGGCTTCCGGTTTGTCGCCTTTTTCCAGTTCGATGAACGGGATCAGGTGCGCCACCGCCTGCTTCATCACGCGGGCGGATTTCACCACCTGCGGCAGGAACATCTTGCCGGCGCCGAACAGGTCGCCAACGATGTTCATGCCAGACATCAGCGGGCCTTCGATGACCTCGATCGGCCGGGCGAAGGACTGCCGGGATTCTTCGGTGTCTTCGACAATGTGCGTGGTGATGCCTTTGACCAGCGCGTGCTCCAGACGCTTGTTGACGTCCCAACTGCGCCATTCTTCGGTCTCGGCTTCCTTGACGCTGCCATCGCCCTTGTACTTGTCGGCAATCGCCAGCAGCGCGTCGGTGCCGTCCGGGGTGCGGTTGAGGATCACGTCCTCGACGGCGTCGCGCAGTTCGGCCGGGATCTGGTCGTAGATCTCCAGTTGACCGGCGTTGACGATACCCATGGTCAGGCCGTTGCGGATCGCATACAGCAGGAACACCGAGTGGATCGCTTCACGCACCGGGTTGTTGCCACGGAACGAGAACGACACGTTGGACACGCCGCCCGAGGTCAGCGCGTAAGGCAGTTCGTCACGGATATAGGCGCAGGCGTTGATGAAGTCGACCGCGTAGTTGTTGTGCTCTTCGATRCCGGTSGCGACGGCGAAGATGTTCGGGTCGAAGATGATGTCTTCCGGCGGGAAGTCGACTTCGTTGACCAGAAT